>JBIPOQ010000519.1:0-3001 GCA_044379055.1 Myxococcota bacterium | reverse complement strand
ACCTCCGAGTCGTCTCTGCTCGCCCGTCTGGACGACCTCGAGGCACGCGTCGCCCGCGCCGAGGGACAGGCCGAGATCGTCGCCCTGAAGAGCCGCTACGGCGCGCTCGCCGACGCACGTTATTCGCGCAAGGGGCCGCGCGCCCCGGCCGAGATCGACGCCGTCGCCGACGAGCTCGCGGCGCTCTTTACCGAGGACGCGGTCTGGGAGGGCGGCGGCGCCCTCGGCCGGTGCGTCGGCCGCGCCGCGATCCGCGAGCGCTTTCGCGAGCCGACGCTCCAGTACGCCTGGCATTTCTTCGTGAAGCCCGAGATCCGGGTCGAGGGCGACCGGGCGACGGGGACCTGGGACGTCCTCGCGATGATCACGACGAAGGAGGGGCGCGCGATGTGGATGGTCGGCGTCGAGCACGACGAGTACGCGCGAGTCGACGGCCGCTGGCTGCATACCCGCATGCAGCTCGAGTCCCAGCTGATGGCGCCCCACGACCGCGGCTGGGCCGCGCCGCGCTAGGCGGGCTGGAGCAGGTCATTCCGTTCGGGGAAGGGCCGGGCGCGGTCGATCAGCGCTTGCCGTTGACCGGTGCGATCAACGTGTCGCCCAGCTCGCGCAGCTTGTCCTTCTTCTGCTGCAGCGTCGCGCCGGGCGCCATCTGGAAGGCGAGGGGCCAGCTGACGGTGCCCGTCATGCCGAGGTCGATGAGCCGCTTCATCTTGTCGGAGGGGAGCGCCTCGGTCAGGGGGATCAGGCAGTCGAAGGGGTCGCCGTCGCGGCCGAACTGCTTGCGGAGGCGTCGCAGCGTCTCGAGGATCTCGACCGTCTCTTCGAAGCTCGTCCCGGCGCCCGTCCAGCCGTCGCCGAACTGAGCGGCCCGTCGCAGGGCCGCGGCGTTCATGCCGCCGATCCAGAAGGGAACTTTCTGCGTCGGGATCGGGTTGAGGCGCATCGGCGCGAAGCGGTAGAAGGCGTCGTCGGCGGAGACGACGGCCCCGGAGAGCAGCTTCTGGACGAGCGGAATCTGCGCGTCCATCCGTCGGCCCCGGGCGTCGAAAGGCTGACCGAGCCCCTCGAACTCCTCTTTGAGCCAGCCGGCCCCGATCCCGAACACGACGCGGTTCTTCGAGAAGACGGCGGCGGTGCTGAGGTCCTTGGCCACCTCGATCGGGTGGCGCATGGGGAGCACGTAGACGTTGGGCATGAAGCGCAGCCGCGTCGTGATCATCGCGAGGGCGGAGATCGTCGCGAAGACCTCCGGAAAGGGCGTCTTCGAATCGAAGGGCGGCTCGCCCGAGGCGTCGTAGGGGTAGCGCGAGTCGTAGGACTCGGGGGCGAAGATGTGGTCCGCCAGCATGATGCCCTCGAAGCCCGCCTCCTCGACGACCGGGACGAGCTCGAGCATCTCGTCGGGATGCGTGAACGGCATGGATTGCCAGAACTGCATGGCGGGCTCCTCTGCATGGGGCGACGGGGCGGAGACGGGGCCGGCCGAGTCTCGCAGACGACCGGGGGGCTGGCCAGATCGGGGCCGCGCGTGATTCCCTATGCTCCGCCCGCCCCGCGGACCGCCCTGGGCACGGGCTCGGTCGCGTCGGGCGAGTCGTTCTTTCGGAGGATGGATCGGGATGGTTCTGCACATCGCCGTGGTGGGCGCTTCGCTCGCGGGGCTGCGTCTGCTCGAGGCCTTGCGGCGCGAGGGGTATACGGGTCGGGTCACGATGATCGGGGCGGAGGCCGAGCTCCCGTACGATCGCCCCCCGCTCTCGAAGCAGTTCCTGGTGGATGGCTGGCCCGAAGAGAAGCTCGCGCTCTCGAAGACGGGCGTCGCCCCGCTCGGCGCCGAGTGGCGTCTCGGACGACGCGCGACGGCCCTCGATCCGCAGGCGCTCGCGCTGACTCTCGACGACGGAAGTCGGATCGAGGCGGAGGCGATCGTGATCGCGACGGGCGCCGAGCCGCGCCGACTGCCCTTCGAACGCGGGCTCGCGGGCCTCCTCGCGCTCCGGACCCTCGAAGACGGTCGGCAGCTGCGAGAGGCGCTCGCGTCGACGCCGCGGGTCGTCGTGATCGGCGCAGGCTTCATCGGCATGGAGGTCGCGGCGAGCTGTCGGGCGAAGGGTTGCCCGGTGACCGTCGTCGAGCCGCTTCCGGCGCCGCTCATCCGGGGTCTCGGGCCGATCCTCGGCGAACGCGTCGCGCGCCGGCATCGCGAGGCGGGCGTCGAGTTCCACCTCGGGGTCGGTGTCTCGGGCTTCGAGGGCGAGGGACGGGTCACGGGCGTCCGGCTCGCGGACGGCCGCGTCGTCCCCGCGGATCTCGTCGTCGTCGGCGTCGGCGCAGCGCCGGCGGTCGCCTGGCTCGCCGACGCGGGGCTCGCGATCGAGAATGGCGTGCTCTGCGACGGGACGGGGGCGAGCTCGCGTCCGGGGGTCTTCGCGCTCGGGGATTGCGCGCGCTGGGAGAACGCCCGCTATCCGGAGCGACCGCGCTTCGAGCACTGGACGAGCGCCGTCGAGCAGGCCGACGTCGTCGCGCGACGGCTGGTGCACGGCCGGAGCGAGCCCCATGCCGCGGTGCCCTACGTCTGGACCGATCAGTTCGACCTGCGACTCGCGATCGCGGGGGAGTTCAAGGCCGACGACGCGATGCACGTCTGTCTCGGCGCCCTCGACGAGGACAAGTTCCTCGTGCTCTTCGGGCGCGGCGGGAAGCTCGTCGGCGCGGTCGGCTGCAAGCGGCCGCGACAGCTGAACGCGGCGAGGCGCTGGATCGCCGAGGGGCTCTCCTTCGCGGACGCGATCGCCCAGGCGAAATAGCCGGGCGGTCCGAACGCGAGGGGGAACGGGCGGGGTCGCGGGCGTCAGCGCGTCCCACGGCCCCGTTCGTCCCGCACGAAGACGAGCGCGGCCAGGGCCGCCGCGTTCATCGCGATGAAGAGCAGGAACGCCATCCGATAGTCCCCGGTCGCGTCGCGCAAGGCGGCAGCGGCGAGGGGGCCCAGGGC
>JBIPOQ010000072.1:0-10876 GCA_044379055.1 Myxococcota bacterium | reverse complement strand
GGAGGTCGGGAGGATGCGCCGGCGGATCGCGTGGATCGGGGGCCGGGTCCTCGTGACCGGAAGCGCGGCGCTCGCGATCGTCCTCGGGCCCGTGCGCGGCGAGGCGCGCGGTGCGGTCGACCGCGATGGAAGGATCGGATCGGCGGGCCCCGGCTCGGTCGCCACCGAGCCCGACGGTGCGAGCGGCCTGCGCTTCCTGATCCGCGAGTCCGACGGCCAGCGCGCGGGCCAGAACCTGTTCCACAGCTTCTCCCGCTTCGACCTCGAGTCGAACGAGACCGCCGTCTACCAGGGCGATCCGGGCATTCGCAATCTCGTCACGACCGTCACCGGCGGGCGCTCGTCGATCGACGGGCGGATCACGTCCGAGATCCCCGGCGCGAATCTCTTCCTGATCAACCCCGACGGCGTCGTCTTCGGCGAGAACGCGACGGTCGATCTGTCGGGGGATTTCGTCGTGAGCAGCGCCGACCGCCTCGGCTTCTCGAATGGCGACTCGATGGAGACGGGGGGCGGCGCGCCGCCGTCGATCCTCTCGGTCGCCGATCCCGTCCGCTTCGGCTTCGTCGACGCGCCGGCCTCGATCCGCGTCGAAGGCAGCCGGATCCAGCTCGACGAGGGCGGGGCGCTCCGCTTCCTCGCCGGCGACCTCGAGCTGCTCGGGGGGCGGACCGACGGCGGGACGGCGCATCTCTCCTCCCGCGGCGGGCGCGTCGATCTCGCGAGCCTCGCGAGCGCCGGCGAGATCGAGGTCGAGGCCGACGGGCTGAACGTCCGCGGCGACCCCCGCTTCGGGGACATCACGCTCGCGGACGAGATCTTCGTCTCGTCGAGCGGCCTCGGGGTCGACCCGATGTTCGACGTGCGCGAGGGCAACCTGCCGGCGCCGGGCTCGGGGCCGATCTTCGTGCGCGCGGACGATCTCCTGATCCGGGACGCGGACATCCGTTCATTGACCGGGACGAATCAGGCCGGCGGGGACATCGAGATCGGCCTCACGGGCGCGCTCACGATCGAAGGCGGCGAGAGCGGAACCCAGACGGGCATCTTCGCGGACTCGGGCATTCGGATCCGGCCGGCGCCCGGCCAGGTCTTCGATCGCCGCACGCCCGAGAACATGCCGGGGCTCGGTCGGCGCGACATCGACCTCTGCACGGACGGCAGCCGCTGCGGCGTCATCTACCAGGCGACGGGCCGCGCCGGCGACGTCCGCATCGCGGCCCGCGACGTCCGCCTCCTGAACGGCGGCAAGATCACGGCGCGCGGCGAGGCGACGGGCGCCGCCGGCACGATCGACATCGCGTTCGAAGACGAGATGATCGTCGCGGGCCGCCGCGGACCGGGCGACGTCTCGCAGATCTCGACCAACGCGAATGGCCGCGGCAATCCCGGGACGATCCGGATCCGGTCCGACGCAGGCCGACTTCGACTCGACGACCATGGCGCCCTCGTGATCCAGAACGGCTCGGTCAGTCTGGCGACGGGTCTCCCCGGCGAGATCGAGATCGACGTCGCTCGCCTCGAGATGGCCGGCAACGCGCGCATCGATTCGAGCACCCGCGGCGCCGGTCCCGGCGGCCGCCTCTCGATCACGGCTCGCGAGCGCATGACCCTGAGCGGCCGCACCAGCCCGCTCGAGTTCACGGGCATCTCGACCCTCTCCCAGCCCCTGAGCACCGGCCCGGCCGGCGAGATCCGCATCACGACCCCCTTCCTCGAGATGACCGACGGCGCCGAGATCGCCGCCCGCCCCGCCGACGCCCTCGCGCTCGGCGAGTCGGGCAGCCTCTTCTTCGACGTGCGCGAACGGCTCGTGATGCGCGACGCGACGATCTCGACGGCGAGCATCGGGACCGGCGGCGGCAACATCGAGATGGCGCTCGGGGGCGTCGCCGATCTGCGGGATTCGTCGATCACGACGAGCGCGGGCGGCTTCACCTTCGGCGGCGGCAACATCACGATCCGGCCCGGGCCCGATGCCCTCGTCCTCGAACGCAGCCAGATCATCGCCCGCGCCTTCGCCGGAACGGGCGGCCGCATCGACCTCGAAGCCGGCGTGATCGTCGCCGATGCGGCTTCGACGATCGACGCCGAGGCGCAGTCGGAGGAAGGCATCGACGGCGAGGTCCTGATCAACGGGGTCGAGGGCAACGTCGTGCCCGAGGTCGCGGCGCTCGCGACGCCGGCGGCGGATGCCTCGCGCCTGCTGCGCGAGCCGTGCGCCGCGCGCCGCCCGGGCGCCTCGAATCGCTTCGTCGTCGACGAGCGCCGGATGCTCGCGACCGACGCGGGCGACTATCTCGCAGCGCCCCTCGCCGCGTCTCTCGCGGCCCCCGTCGCGGCGCCTCTCGCAACGCCGGACCCGGCTCGCCGGGGCGGCCCGGACGGGGCGGTCGCGGAGCCGCGGCATGCGCTCGCGGAAGACGCCGCTTCGTCGGACTGCACCCTCTGAGGATCCGGGCGCGATGAGGCGAGAGCGCCGAGCACGATCGTCGGGAAGTCGGGCGACGCGCCGGGGGGCGATGTGCCATCGCCGTCGCGCGCTCGGCGTCGCGACCGCAGCGGGGATCGTCGTCCTGCTCTCGCTTCTGGCCTCGAGCGAGGCTCGCGCGCAGGGGGCCGGGGGCGTGCCCGTGCCGATCGAGCGCCCGTTCCAGGCCGAGCGACCCACGCCGGGGATCGCGCCCGAGAAGGGCGACATCGATCTCGGCAGCGGGCGGGACGGCGATCGCGAGGGCGACGGGCCGGACCTGCCGAGCGCGCCGCCGCCCTCGGCCGCCGAGCTCGAGGCGCTCGGGGCGAAGGCCGGGATCGTGGTCCGAGCGCTCGACGTCGTCGGGAACACGGTCTTCGACGACGCGGCGCTGACGCGTGCCGTCGCGCCCTGGCTCGGGCGCCCGCTCGACTCGGCCGACCTCGAACGGATCCGCCGGGCCTTGACGGCGGTCTACGTCGACGCCGGCTACGTCAGCTCGGGCGCGCGGCTCCCGGAGCAGGACGTCGCCGACGGGCGTCTCCGCATCGAGATCACCGAAGGGACACTCGCCGGGATCGAGATCGCGGGCGCCCGCCGCTACCGCGAGTCGGTCCTCCGCGCGCGGCTGCTTCGGGCCGCCGGGACGCCCGTGCGCGTCGGCGAGCTCGAATCCGCGCTGCGCGTCCTCTCCCAGGATCCCCGCATCGCGCGCCTCGACGCGCGCCTCGAGCCCGGGCCCCGCCCCGGGACCTCGATCCTGCAGATCGCCCTCGAAGAGACGGATCCGGCCGACCTCGAATTCGCGTTCGACAACCACGAGACGCCGAGCGTCGGCGAATTCGGGGGCCACGTCCAGGTCGCCCACGGCAATCCCCTCGGCCTCGGCGATCGTCTCGGCGGCGACCTGACCGTCGCCGAGGGCCGCTACCGGGTCGGCGGACGTTATGCGATCCCGATCCATCCGAGCGGCACCGAGCTGACCCTCGACGGCCGCTACAGCCATGCCGACATCGTCGACTCGACCCTCGAGGCTCTCGACATCCGGAGCGAGACGCTGAGCTATGCGGTCGGTCTGAATCAGACGCTCTACCGCACGCCGCGGGATTGGCTCGAGGCGGGCGTCTCCCTCGATCTCCGCCGGAGCCAGAGCCGGATCTTCGGCGACGAGTCCTTTCCGTTCTTCGACGGCACCGACAACGGCCGCAGCGAGCTCACGGTCCTGCGCGCCGACCTCGGCTGGACGCGCCGACTGCGTTCGTCGGCCCTCGCGTTCCGCACGCTCTTCAGCTGGGGCCTCGACGCGTTCGGCGCGACGATGCACCACGACAGCGGTGCCCCCGACGGCATCTTCTTCTCCTGGGTCGGGCAGCTGCGCTTCCTGCACCGCTTCGAGACGACTGGCGTCGAGCTCGAGCTGCGGGGCGACGTGCAGCTCGCGGATCGATCGCTCCTCCCGCTCGAGCAGTTCGCGGTCGGCGGCCCGGGCAGCGTGCGCGGGTACCGCACGAATCAACAGGCCGGCGACGAAGGCTTCGCCGCCGCCGTCGACGTCCGGCTTCCCCTCGTCCGCACCGATACCGGGCGCAACGTGCTCTCCGTGATCCCCTTCGCCGACCTCGGACGGATCTGGAACCTCGATGGACCGAGCGCCGGAGAGGAGCTCCTCCCGAGCCTCGGCGCCGGCCTCGAATGGGAGCCGCATCCGACGTTCAGCTTCCGCTTCGATTGGGCCGGCGCGTTCCAATCGGCCCCGTCCGAGGAGAATCTGCAGGACCATGGGGTCACGTTTCGCGTGAGCTGGAGGCCGCGATGAGGGCGCTCGGCTTCGTCGCGCGGGCCCTCGCCCTCGGCGCGCTCGCGATGGGGTCGGTCGCGGGGGCTCCGGTCCAGCTCGGGGTCGGTCTCGGGCTCGGCCTTCCCGCTGTGCTCGCGTCGAACGTTCGGGCCGCGGACCCGACGCCCGGCGCGGAGGCGGAGCACGCGCGCCAGCTCGAAGCCCTCGAGCAGGCCATCGCCGCCGGCGCGAGCCGCTCGGCCGTCCCAGGAGCCGACCGCGCACTCGCGCTCGCGCTCGAGATCGGGGACCGGACGCGGCTCGGGGTCACCCGCTCGCTCCGGGGGCGGCTCTTCGCGGCGCTCGGGGAGGAAGTGCGGGCGGAGTCGGAGTTCGCGGCGGCACGGGAGGCGCTCGCGGAGGCGCCCGCGCTGCTGGACGCTCATCGGCTGAACGAGGCGAACTTCGAGGCGGCTCGCGGGCGCTCCGCCGCCGCGATCGAGGCCTATCGAAGCGTCGCGGCGGGCGCACACGGGCGGGGCGATCGCGATCTCGAAGCGCGCGCGCGCGCGAATGCGCTTCGGGCCCGGATCGAGGCGGGTCCGGGCGACGCGGCAGTTCGGGCCGAAGACGATCTCTCGCGGCGTGCTTTCCGACGGGTCGAGCGATCGATCGACGCGGTCGCGAGCCCGGCGCTGCGGGGCTCGCTCCGCCTCCATCTCGCCCGGTCGCTCGAGCTGCTCCGCACGTCCGCGCCGACGCTCGACGCGCCTTCGGCCCGCGATGCCCATCGCTGGCTCTCCGGGGCGCTCGCGGACGCGGACCTCGCGGGCTCGACGTCGCTCCGGGCCGAGGCGCTCGGCGCGCTCGGGGCCCTCTACGAATCCGAGGGTCGCCTCGCGGAGGCGGCGGACCTAACCGATCGCGCGCTCGCCCAGGCGCGCCGCAGCGAAGCCGGCCGCTCGAGCGCCCGGCTGCCGCTCCAGGCGGGGCGCATCCGGCTCCGGATGGGCGAGCTCGAGCGCGCCCTCGAGCATCATGCGGAGGCCGTCGCGATCGTCGGGGCACCGCGCGCCGATGCCGCGGCCGTCCGGCCGACGGTGGCCGGCCGCCGCGCCTTCGCGTCGGAAGACGCCGCGGCCTATCGCGGTCTCGTCGATCTGCTGCTCCGGCGCGCGGCGACACGTCCGGACGTCGAAGGGCGCCGCGCGGACCTGCGCGAGGCCCAGGCGGTGCTCGAGCGATTCCGGGTGGCCGAGCTGCGGGATCATTTCGCCGACGATTGCGTCGATCGCCATCGCGCGAGCCGCAAGCGGGTCGACGATGCGGAGGGAAGCTTCCTCGTCGTCTATCCGGTGATCCTCGAGGATCGGCTCGAGCTGCTCGTCTCCCGGCGCGACTGGATCGAGCAGCGCAGCGTCGCGATCTCCCGGAACGATCTCGAGAAGCTCGCGCGCCAGTACCGCGGTCTGCTCGAGGATCGCACGACCCGGCTCTACCTTCGGCCGGCCCAGGCGCTGCATGCGGCCCTGATCGAGCCGATCGCCGACCTGATCGCGGAGCGGAAGCCCGAGACCCTCGTCGTCGTCCCGGACGGGATCCTGCGCACGATTCCTTTCGCGGCGCTCCACGATGGCCGGACCCATCTGATCGAGCGCATCGCGCTCGCGACGACGCCGTCGCTCGAGCTCTCCGATCCGCGGCCCTTCGACCGGAGCCGGGTCGCGTCGCTCTACGGCGGGCTCACGACCGCCGTCCAGGGCTTCGACGCCCTCCCGCAAGTCGAAGAGGAGATCGCGACCGCCAATCGCTACCTCCCGGGCACGGTCCTGCTCGACGAGTCCTTTTCCCGCGCGGCCGTCGTCCAGAAACTCTCGAGCGAGAGCTTCGATCTCGTCCACGTCGCCTCCCACGCCCAGTTCACGAGCGCCGAGCGCGGCGGATTCCTCCTGACCCACGACGGGAAGCTCCCCCTCGCCGAGTTCCGCCAGGCCGTCGAGCTCTTGCAGTATCGCGACCGCCCGCTCGAGCTCCTGATCCTCAGCGCCTGCGAGACGGCCGCCGGCGACGAGCGCGCGGCGCTCGGGTTCTCGGGGGCGGCGGTGCAGGCGGGCGCGCGCAGCGTGCTCGGGAGCCTCTGGCTCGTGCAGGACGAGGCGACCTCCGTCCTGCTCGCGCGCTTCTACGCGGGACTCGCCGAGCCGGGCGTCTCGCGGGCGGAGGCGATGCGAAGGGCGCAGCGGGCGCTGATCGAGGATCCCGCCTACGCCCACCCGAGCGCCTGGGCGGCTTTCCTGCTGATCAACAGCTGGCTCTAGAGCCGGCCCCGTCGGTTCGATCCCGGGCCCAGCCTTCGGCGCTCGCGGGCGGCGAGCGCGACGAGCCCCGCCGCGAGCATCGCGCCGAGCCCGGGCTCCGGCACGCAGGCGTTGCCCTCGCCGTTCCGGTCGGCGTCGTCCTGGGCGAGGCTGCACGCGCCGTTCTGGCATTCCTGGTCGGAGCTGCAGGTGCTGCCGAACCGGGTTCCCGACGTGCAGGTCCCGAGGAGCGGGCCGTTGGGCACGGTGACGCAGTTGTCGCAGACGTCGACGATGCCGTCCTCGTCGAGATCCGCGGGATCGTTGGCGGGATCGTTGGGGTCGAGATTGACGTAGAAGAGCGCCTGGCCCGTGCCGGTCACGCCGGTGCGCGAGCCGATCTGCCAGGTACAACAGTCGAGGCCCTGATAGGCGGGGCTGCCCTGGTATTCGTAGTCGAGGTCGACGTTGGTCAGGAATCCGCCGGGCGGCGTCCATTCACAACGCCCGAGGACCGGCGTCACCACGACGCGGTCGGCGTCGAGATCGTAGATCCAGCGGAAGTTCTGGCCCTCGTCGAAGAAGTCGCTCGTCGTGGTGGGGAGCTGCGAGGTCGCGAGGGACGCCGGCACGTAGTACTCGACGACGAGCCGGGGGCGCAGCGTGGCGGTCGCATTCTCGGCGCTTCCGAAGCGCGTCGCGCCGCTCAGGGGGAAGAGGAGCAGGCCGTCGTGGGTCGCCGGGTTCGTGTGGATCCCGCGCACGTGCTCGAGCAGGTTGTTGCCCGTGATCGCGAGGAGGCCCGTCTGGGTCACGGTCACGTTGCGCAGCGAGGTCGGATCGCGATCGCCCCCCGCCGTCGCCCAGGGGCCGAGCGCTCCGGCCACGAGCCATTGCCGATGGCTCCAGCTCGCCGCATTGGTGACGGCCGTCGGCGGCGTCGATTCGTCGCCCGCGGCGTTCGCGCTGCCCTCGACCCAGGCGACCGAGGGATTGCGCGGGACGGCGAAGACCTGGAAGGCGGGCGTCCCGGTCGTCGCGAGCACCGAGAGCTCGAGCTGCGCCGACACGATCGTCGCGCCGGCCGGGACGCTCGACTGGACGTCGAAGGCGAGCAGGCCATGGCGGGCGTTCGAGGCGGTCGCGACGGCGCTCCAGAGGGACTCGCCCTGGCCGTTGCTCGAGGCGGTGTTGGCTTGATAGAGGGTCGTGTCCTTCGCGGCGGGAATCGAGACGCTCTGGAAGCTCGACGTGACCCCGACCTCGACGGTCGAGGTCGGAACTTCGGTCTCGCCGCGGATCACGATGTCGAACGTCGCGGGCGCGCCCGCGCTGCCGAAGTCGAGGGCGCGCACCTTCACGTTGCAGGTCTTCCCGACGTAGGGCGGCGAGTTGATCTCGAGCGCGCCGCAGCGCCAGGGCTGGAAGACGACGGTCTGGAGCCCCTCGTTCGGGTTGGAGAGGCGCGGGATGCCGTGGGTGGGATCCTGGTCGCAGCGCTTGAACACGTTCGGATAGTCGAAGTTGCAGGTATCGATCTCGAGCTCGAGCTCCATGTCGGCGTGGGCCGCGTCGGGCAGCGCCTCGACGATCAGGTTCGGGCGGAGCGGGAGCGTGCTGAAGTCGACGGTGTAGGTCACTTCGCTCGCGAGGGAGGGCAGCGGCACGTTCGACTGTTGGAAGGGCGTCGCGACCTGGGCGCGAGCGACGCTCGGGGAGCCGACGAGGGGCCCCAGAAACCCGGTCAGGGCCAGCAGGCTCACAGCGGCGATGGCTCTCGGCAGATTGGACATGATGCCTCCCGGCTCTCGTCCTCGCGGACGTCCACGAAGAGGATCGCTGGAGAGTGGTCTTCCGGTCCACTGAATCGCAGTCGGGGCACGAGATTCCCGGTCGGATGCGCCGCTTCGAGCCCGTCGGAGCTACCCAGGGGGCGCCTCAGCTCCAGATCGCCAGCAGGCTCATCCCGACGACGCCGATCGCCATGGCGAGCCATTTCGAGAGGCGGCCGCTCGCATGGGGGAACTCGTCGCGCAGGACGTCGAAGGTCGCGACGTACATGAAGGTCCCGGCGGCGATCGAGAGGAAGACGCCTTCGACGAGGGCGGCGGCGTGGCCTTCGATCGCCTGGCCCAGGGCGATGCCGATCAGGCCGCCGATCGGTGTCGAGCTCGCGAAGAGCAGGATCAGTCGGCCGGGGCGCGCCTTCGCCAGCGAGCTGCGGGCGAGGCTCACGCCGAGGGCGAACCCCTCGGCGGATTTGTGGGCGAAGATCGCGAAGAAGATGACGAGCACCCGCGTCCAGTCCTGCTCGGCGCCGAGGGCGAGGCCGCCGACGAGGGAGTGGATCGAGAGGGCGACCAGGGCCGAGTAGGCGGAGAGCGTGTCGTGGTGGGCGTGGCCGTGGTGGCCCCCGAAGCGCTCGTCGGAGGGAACGTGGAGCTCCTCGTGGACGTGCTCGGGGAGCAGCACGTGCTCGATCAGGAGCATGAGCGTCAACGCCATCGCCGAGAGGGCGAAGGCGACGGGGAAGGAGAAGCCCTGGTCGCGCCAGATCGCGTCGGCTTCGGGCAGCATGTGGACGAGGCCGGCGGCGAGGAAGACGCCGGCGGCGAAGGAGTTGCCCCAGCCGAGGATTCGCGAGCTCGCCGTCGCATCGCCCCGCCAGAGCGGGAGGCTGCCCCCCGCCGCGCCGGCGGCGAAGATCGCGAAGAGCAGCGCGAGCTTGAGTTCGAACACGGCTCTCTCTCGTCCGGGGGCGTCGGCCGGAAACTAACGAACGGACTGGCGCAGGAGCGAGATCCCCTCCGCGGGTGCGGAGGCTTCGCCCCGGGCGATGCCGCGGATCTCGGCCGCGGAGAGCTTCCGCGCGTCGTAGAGGACGACGATCGACACGTCCCCTGGCTCGAGGAAATGGGTCTCGCCGTAGTCGGTGTAGCGGGTCGCCCCGATGCTGATCAGGGCCTGCGCCGGCCGGCCGGCGATCTCGAGCCAGCGCGCCATGTTCTCGAGCGGACCCTCGTCGGGCTGGCCGTTCAGCTTCTGGACCAGCCAATCGAGGAGCTGCCCGTACATGTAGCTGTAGCTCGGGACGGGGCTCTCGACGCCGTACTCGTGGAGCTCGCCGGCGCGGAGCAGGAAGCAGGCGATCCGGTAGTGGTCGAGGAGGCCGCCCTTCTCGAAGCGGTCGATCGGGATCGCCTGGCGGGAGGTCCCCTTCGAGTCCGAGCCCCAGTTCTTCTTCTCGCTGATCTTCTTCGCGCCTTCACGGCGGATCGAGCAGTCGTTGTGGGCCATCGCGAGGCGCGGGGTCACGGCGACGACCTTGCCGCCTTCATACGCGAGGTCGCAGAGCAACGCGACCTCGGGCTCGATCTGGTGGTTCTCGTCGCGGGAGGCGAGGCGGATCTGGTCGGCGGAGATCGGGAAGCGGTGGAGGAAATGGTCGCCCGGGGCATTCGACGGTCGGCCCGCGAGCGGGACGTAGAACGGGAAGATCCCCTTCGGCGCGTGTGCGTCGGCGATCTTCAGCTCCGTGAAGTCCCGGGCCTCGCCTGCCTGCTCGAGGTGGCCCGCGAAATTGCCCGCGACCCCGATGCCGATCACCCCTTCGAATTCCACCCGAGCCACGCGTTCTCCCCCTGCCGCGCTCTGCTGCGCCCGAAAAACGGCGAGCATTCTAGCAGCGGTCCGCGGCGCCCCGTCAGCCGCCTGCCACCACCGGACCTCGGCGGTCCGCGGCGAGATAGCGCGTCGCGATCGCCGCATGGAGCGCCGCGCCGAGCGGCATCGCCTCCTCGTCGAGGAGCATGCGCGTGGAGTGGCACGGCGCCGGGTCCTGGACTCCGGGCGGACGCACCCCGAGCAGCAGCATCGCCCCGGGCACGCGCTCGAGGACGTAGGCGAAGTCCTCGGCGCCCATCACCGCCGAGGGCAGGGTCAGGACTGCGTTCGCCCCGAGCAGCTCCCCCGCCACGCCGCGGGCGAAGGCCTCGAAGCCGGCGTCGTTCGCGGCGACCGGATAGCCCGGGAGGATGCGGACGGTCGCCTCGGCGCGGTGGGCCCGGGCGATCCCCTCGGCGACCCGCCGCAGGCCCGTCGCGAGCGCCTCCCGCGTCCGCGCCGAGAGCGCGCGCAGCGTGCCCTGGAGCCGGACCGAGTCGGCGATCACGTTATTCGCCGTACCGCCGTGGATCCGGGTCACGCTGAGCACCCCTGCATCCGTCGCCGGGATCTCCCGCGACACGAAGCTCTGGAGCGCCAGCACGATCTCGCAGGCGATCGGCACCGGGTCGATGCAATCCTGCGGCATCGACGCATGACCGCCGC
>JBIPOQ010000518.1:0-3022 GCA_044379055.1 Myxococcota bacterium | reverse complement strand
CGATCCTTCCGTCGCGGTCGACCGCACCGCGCGCCTCGCCGCGCACGGGCCCGAGGACGATCGCGAGCGCCGCGCTTCCGGTCACGAGGACCCGGCCCCCGATCCACGCGATCCGCCGGCGCATCCTCCCGACCTCCCGATCCGGCCGCCGACCCGCGTGGCCTTCGTTCACGGCGCCTGCTCGACGACGTCGGACAGCTGGTCGCGATAGGTCGCGAGCCGCTCGACCTCGGGATGGGCGGCGGCGAGCGAGGCGTAGAAGTCGAAGGCGTCATACCAGATTCCGAGCTCGGCGAAGGCATTGCCGCGGCTCGACGGCAGCGCGCTCGAGAGCGTCTCGCGCCGGGCATCCGAAGACGCCGCGACCCGCAGCGATCCCGCCGAGACGGGATTGCGCGACGGGCGGTCGGGATCGACGACGATCGAGACGAACCAGCGGTAGTCGACGCCGGGCGCGAGCTCGCCGCCGTGCTGGGCGAGATCGAAGGCGTGGAGACCCGCGGCATGGGGGCCGGGCAGCTCGACGCGCAGCAGCGGATCGATCGCGTCGCCGTCGACGATCGTGATCTGGATCGGCAGATCGGTCGACTGGTCGAGGGCCCACCAGAGCCGCGGCGTCGGCGAGAGCGTCAGCCCCGTGTGATCGCCCGGCGCGCGGGCACGGACCTTCGCCGCCCCCGGCGCAGCCCGGACCGCCCCGAACTGACGCATCCAGACGACGGAATCCGCGCCCTCGGGCGTCGCATAGCTCGGCGGCGGCAGCTCGCTCAGCGCGGCGAGCAGGATCTCCTCGGCGGGCTGCGCCGCCGGTGACGGGACCGTCGGCTGGGCCGCGGGCGCTTCGACCTCGGGCGAGGCCTTCGGCTCGATCTGTGCGACCTCGACGGCGGGGGCCGGCTCGAGGATCGGTTCGGGCGCGGGGACGGGCTCGGCAGCCGGCTCGGGCGTGGCGGCGACGGCGGTCTCGGAGGACTCCACCTCGGGCGCGGGCGCCAGGCCCGGCAGTCCCCCGCCGCCCGCCGGCACTCCGCTCGGCGGACTCGCGGCCGGCGGCGACTGCTCGACCAGCTGGGGCGCTCCCGATTCGGGCCGGGCCCCGCCGAGCCCTTCGAGCGCGCCGCTCCAGTACAGGCCCAGAGCCACGAGCACTGCCATCGCCAGCGCCGGCACCGGGCTCAGCAGATCGAAGCCGCGCAGCGTCTCGAGGAAGCCCGCGAGCGCCTCGCGCACCGCCCCGAAGAGCCCGGCCTCGCGCTTCTCCGCCGCGCGGGCCACCGCCGGCATCGCCTCGGTCGCGGGACCGAACATCGCCGGGTCGAAGCGGCGGATCAGGACCAGCTCGTTCGCACAGCTCGGACAGCCCGACAGATGATTCCCGATCTGCATCGCCCTCTCCCCCATCTGCGCAGGGGCTTCCGCATAACGGGCGAGATCCTCCGGCTCGGGATGCATCCCGCCGGTCTCGCCCGCCTCCGCCGCCGCCCCGCGCAGGGCACCATCGAGGGCCATCCAGTCCGCCACCGCCTCGGCACAGTCCGCGCAGTGCGGATAGTGCTCGCGAAACGCGTCGAGATCCGCATCGCCCCGCGCGCCGAGCAGAAAGGCATCGAGCTCGACTCGATCCGCACGCCCGCAAGACATCAGGCGCTCCCTTCCTGGCCGCGACGACGATCCGGTCGGCCCTCATGCATCCGGATCCGACGCCGCCCCTCGGCGCGATCTCCGGTACGCCCATGGAATCGCTGGCGGCGGCCCGCGCGGATCGCTCGGGGACCAGAAAATCCGAAAGACGGCCTTGCCCCATGGGGCCCTCGCCCCCGGAGCGACTCCGGCGTCTTCCTCGCGGGCTCAGGCCGGACGCAAGTCACCGAGGACCTCCTTCAGGCTGACGAGGGCCGTGCGCAGCGCGCGTTTCAGCGTCCCGAGTGGAATGCCGGTCGCCTCGGCGGCCTCTTCGTAGGTGTGGCCGCGCAGATAGACCCAGGTCACGGCCTCCCGTTCCCGCGGATCGAGCCGGTCCATCGCCTCGCGGACGGCGACTCGCAGCTCGGTGTCGCGCGCCGCGCCCGTCTCGGCCGGCGGCCAGGCGAGCGATCCGCCCTCCGCACCGGGCTCGTTCCCTTCCTTCAGCTCGACCGGTCTCCCCCGGCGCTGCAGCACGCGGATCCGATCGATGAACTTGAAGCGGGCGGACTGGCGGACCCAGGCGACGAGGGCACCGGAATCGGCGATCCGACCGGCGCGATAGGCCTCGATCGTCGAGACGAGGACCTCCTGCACCATGTCGTCCCAGTCGGCGCGAAAGTCGTAGGCGCGCCAGCTCGTGAGGTGGCCGGTCACGAGACGGATCAGCCGTGCGTAGGCCGCACGATCGCCGTCGAGGACGCGCTGCACGACCCCGAGCCAGTCGGTCGAATCCGTCGAAGTCGTGTCCGCCCCGAGTTCTGCCACGGACCTAGGCTAACAGAGTCGCGCTCCCCGCTCGCCGGGTCGTTTCCGGCTCGACCGACGGTCGGCCTGCGCCGTCCCGGGACCTGCCCGGGCCAGCGCGTCGGACTATCTTGATCTCCTTGACGTCCCAATCGCCGCAATCCGAGCCGCCGAAGAGTCTCCTCGCCGAGCTCAGACGCCGGCGCGTGCTCCGGGTGGCCGGGGCCTACGTCGTCGTCGCCGGATCGCTGATGCAGGCCGGGGCCGTGATCCTGCCGGCCTTCGATCTGCCGACGAGCGCCATCCGATTGCTGATCCTGTCGCTCGCCGCGGGCTTTCCCCTCGCCGTCCTGCTCGCCTGGATCCTCGACATCTCCCCGCGCGGGATCCGCATCGCGCGGCTGCGCCTCCGCCGACCGCGCGCGGAAGACGAAGCCGGCGAGGACGACGCAGGCGAGGCGCCGGGCGAGACCTCGGTCTTCGCTCGCTCGCTCGAGATGATCCTGCTCGGTCTCGCGCTGCCCGTGCTCGGCTTCGCGGTCGTCGTGCTGGTCACGAGCTGGCGAACGGGCGGCGAGGAGATCGTGCGCGC
>JBIPOQ010000517.1:0-3025 GCA_044379055.1 Myxococcota bacterium | reverse complement strand
CCCCGCGCAACTTCACCTTCCGCTCCCGCGAGTTCGAGCAGGCCGAGATGGAGTTCTTCTGCCATCCGAGCCAGCGCGAGGAGTGGTTCGCCCACTGGCGCGAGCAACGTTTCCAGTTCCACCGCGACATCGGCTTCGACGCGAGCCTGCTGCGTCTGCGCCCGCACGCGAACGACGAGCTCGCGCATTACGCGCGCGCCGCCGTCGACGTCGAGTTCCTCTTTCCGTTCGGATGGCAGGAGATCGAGGGCATCCACGACCGCGGCGACTGGGACCTGACGCGGCATACCCAGTACGCCGGCAAGGAGCTCGCGATCACGGACGAGGAGACGAAGGAGCGCTACACGCCGATGGTGATCGAGACGTCGGTGGGCGTCGATCGGACCGCGCTCGCGCTGCTCGTCGCGGCCCATCGGGAGGAGCAGCTCGAAGGCGGCGAGACGCGCACCGTGATGAAGTTCCATCCCGCGATCGCGCCGATCAAGGTCGCCGTGCTCCCGCTCTCGAAGAAGCTCGCGGAGCCCGCGCAGGCGATCCAGAAGACGCTGCGCCGCCATTTCAACACCTTCTACGACGACGCGGGCAACATCGGTCGGCGCTATCGCCGGCAGGACGAGGTCGGGACGCCCTTCTGTGTCACGTACGACTTCGACTCCGAGAACGATCACTGCGTCACCGTTCGGGAGAGGGATACGATGAGCCAGACGCGCATTCCGGCCGAGGGGATCCTCGCCTGGCTGCGCGACCGGCTGGAGGGGGGATTTTGAGCGCTCGCAAGAAGACCACGGCGAAGAAGGCTGGACGGGCCGGTGCACCGCGCCGAGCGACGCCGAAGGCGAAGGCCGGCGCGAGCGCCGGGCGCGCCGGGACGAAGAGCGCGGCCAGCGCGCGCGCGAAGGCGGCCGGGGCGAAGGCCTCCCGTGTCGAGCGCGGCACGTCGGGCTCGCGATCCGGGCGGCGGGGCGCCGGCGCGACGCAGCGAAAGGTCTTCTCCTTCGGCGGCGGTCGCGCCGACGGCGACGCCTCGATGAAGGAGATCCTGGGCGGGAAGGGCGCCAACCTCGCCGAGATGACCGCCCTCGGCATCCCGGTGCCGCCCGGCTTCACGATCTCGACGGAGGTCTGCCTCGAGTTCAACGAGCGCGGCAAGAAGCTGCCCGCCGAGGTGCGCGCGGACGTGCTGACGGCGCTGGCGAACGTCGAGCAGGAGATGAATCTCCGGTTCGGGGATCCGGAGCGGCCGCTGCTCGTGTCGGTCCGGTCCGGCGCGCGCGCCTCGATGCCGGGCATGATGGACACGGTCCTGAACCTCGGCCTGAACGTCGACACGGTCCGCGGCCTCGCGGCCATGGCCGGCGAGCGCTTCGCCTTCGACAGCTACCGCCGCTTCATCCAGATGTACGGCGACGTCGTGCTGGGCGTGCCGCACGACCGCTTCGAGCACCGCCTCGATGCGGCGAAGCGCGAGCGCGACGTCGTGGACGACGTCGACCTCACCGCCGACGACCTGAAGCGCGTCGTCGCCGACTACCTCGAGATCGTGAAGGAGACGACGGGCGTTCCGTTCCCCCAGGATCCCCAGGCACAGCTCTGGGGCGCCATCGGCGCCGTCTTCTCGTCCTGGGAGAACCAGCGCGCGATCGCCTATCGCCGCCTGAACGACATCCCGGACCATTGGGGCACCGCCGTCAACGTCCAGTCCATGGTCTTCGGGAACATGGGCGACGACTGCGCGACCGGTGTCGCCTTCACGCGCAATCCCTCGACGGGCGAGAAGTTCTTCTACGGCGAGTATCTGAAGAACGCCCAGGGCGAGGACGTCGTCGCCGGCATCCGGACGCCGCAGCCGATCAACGAGGCCTCTCGCGCGGAGGACACGAAGGACCTGCCGACCCTCGAGCGCGAGATGCCGAAGGCCTATCGCGATCTCGTCGCGATCTACAAGCGCCTCGAGCGCCACTACCGCGACATGCAGGACATCGAGTTCACGATCCAGTCCGGCAAGCTCTGGATGCTCCAGACGCGCAACGGCAAGCGGACCGCCGCCGCCGCGGTGCGCATCGCCGTCGACATGGCCCGCGAGAAGCTCATCACGAAGGAAGAGGCGATCCTGCGCGTCGACGCGAACGCGCTCGATCAGCTTCTGCACCCCACCATCGACAAGAGCCAGGCGCCGCCCGTGATCGCCCGCGGTCTGCCGGCTTCGCCGGGCGCGGCGGTGGGCGAGGTGGTCTTCTCCGCCGAACATGCCGAGGCCCGCGCCAAGGGCGGGGCGAAGGTGATCCTGGTCCGCACGGAGACGTCGCCCGAGGACATCGTCGGCATGCACGCCTCGCAGGGCATCCTGACCGCGAAGGGCGGCATGACCTCCCATGCGGCGGTCGTCGCGCGCGGCATGGGCAAGAGCTGCGTCGCGGGCTGCGGTGCGCTCGCGATCAACTACGCGCAGGGCACGATGCGGATCGGCGAGCACGTCGTGCGCGAGGGCGACTGGATCACGATCGACGGCTCGAGCGGCGAGGTCATGCTCGGGCGCGCGCCGACGGTGGTCCCGGAGCTCGGCGGGGCGTTCTCGGAGCTGATGCTCTGGACCGACAAGGTCCGCAAGCTCCGGGTCCGCACGAACGCGGACACGCCGCAGGACGCCGAGGTCGCGCGCCGGTTCGGCGCCGAAGGCATCGGCCTCTGCCGCACGGAGCACATGTTCTTCGAGCCGGGCCGCATCCTCGCCGTGCGCGAGATGATCCTGGCGGCGGATACCCCTGCGCGCGAGGTCGCGCTCGCGAAGCTCCGGCCGATGCAGCGCGGCGATTTCGAGGGGATCTTCCGGGCGATGGACGGGCTGCCGGTGACGGTCCGTCTGCTCGATCCGCCGCTCCACGAGTTCCTGCCGCATACCGACGAGGACATCCAGGCCGTCGCGAGTGCCCTCGGTCGGTCCGTGGGCGACGTGCGCCACAAGCTCGAGAGCCTGCACGAGTTCAATCCGATGCTCGGCCACCGGGGCTGTCGCCTCGGCATCACG
>JBIPOQ010000516.1:0-3027 GCA_044379055.1 Myxococcota bacterium | reverse complement strand
AACTGCTTAGAAGGCAGCTGCTCTATCCGCTGAGCTACCGGGGCGACGGGGCAGAAAGTAACGGAGAATCGGAGAGCTGCCGGGGGTGGGAACCCGACCGATCGATCGCTCGCATTCCGGATTCCGGGGTTCGTTGAGAACTCGTAAGCGGCGCGGGCAAGCCGATCTCGGCGATCTAGACGCCACGCTTCTGGTAGCCGAGCGCGAACCGTCCACGCCGGACCCTCCAGGCCAGACCCGCGACCCCGCTCGCGAGCAACGCGATCGAGCTCGGCTCGGGGAGGTAGACGAACGCCGCGCCTTCGTTGTTCTGGCCCATGTCGTAGCCAATGGCTCCGACCAGGACGTCGTCGGCGCCATCCCCATTCACGTCGCCTGCTCGGGAGACGCTGTATCCGAGGAACGCCCCCGACTGGTCCCCTTCCATGCGGGAAAAGGCCGACTCGACGGCGCCGTCCGCGATACCCGCCGCACTCCCCAGGAACAGGAACGCCGCACCTTCGTTGGACTGTCCACCGTCGTAGCCCGAGCTGCCGACGATCACGTCGTCGAAGCCGTCCCCATTCACGTCCCCGGCGCCTGAGACATCGGAGCCGAGGAAGCCGCCCGCCTGACTCGATTCGATCACCCCCGGAGCCGTCGTCGGATTGCCGTTCGCGACCCCCGACGCACTTCCGAGAAACACGAAGGCCGCACCCGTCGAGTCTTGTCCGCGATCGTAAGCGGGGGCTCCCAGGAGGACGTCGTCGAATCCATCTCCGTTCACGTCCCCCGCTCCGGAGACCTCTCCGCCCACGATCGCGTTCGCCTGGTTGGATTCGAGTCGGGTCGCGGCCGTAGCAGGATTCCCATTCGCAATCCCCGACGCGCTGCCCAGGAAGATGAATGCGGCGCCCTCGTTGACGTGTCCTCTGTCGTAGCCCTCGCTGCCGACGATGATGTCTCCGAATCCGTCGCCGTTCACGTCCCCGACTCCCGCGACGCCCAGCCCCATCCAAGCATCGACCTGATTCGACTCGAATCGGGCCGCGGCCGTCGACGGGGTGCCATTCGCCATTCCGGATGCCCCGCCCAGAAACAGGAATGCGGCTCCTTCATCCTGCTCACCCGCATCGTAGAGCGGTGCGCCGACGAGCACGTCGTCGAAGCCGTCGCCGTTCACGTCTCCCGCACCGGAAACGCCGCTCCCGAGCTGGGCGCCCGACTGGTTCGACTGGATCCGCGCCTCGGCCGCGCCCGGTCCGCCATCCGGAATTCCCGACGCACTGCCCAGAAACAGGAATGCGACGCCCTCGTCCTGCTGGCCCGAATCGTAGAGCGGCGCCGAGACGATCACGTCGTCGAAGCCATCGCCATCGACGTCTCCCGCTCCGGAGACGCGGGCCCCCAGGAGGGCGAACGACTGATTCGATTCGATCTGGGTCGAGGCCGTGCTCGGGCCGCCGTCGGCGATTCCCGTCGCGCTCCCCAGGAAGATGAACGCGGCTCCTTCGTCTTCCTGGCCTGCATCGAAGAAGGGGGCCCCGACGATCACGTCCGCATATCCGTCGCCGTTCACGTCGCCGGCATCCGAGACGCTCCAGCCGAGCTCTCCTTCCGCCTGATCCGATTCGAGCCGGGCATCCGCGATGCCGCCGAGCAGGGGATCGATTTCGAGCGGGTAGGCCGCCTTCGAGTCGGCGACGACCAACCGGATGTGCGTCGCATCGGGCACGTCGAGACGGGCCGCCACCCGCGCCCCGTTCGCATCCACGACTTCGAGCTTGCCATACCGCAGCCGCCGCCCGGCGGACGACCGAAGCACGACCTCGTCCCCGTGGAGCGATGCCGTCGCATGCCCGACCTCGAGCTCGAGGATCAGCGGCGCGCGATCCCCGGCCGGACGGTCGAGAAGCGTGAATCCCTGCTCGAGCCCGAGTGCCGAATTCTCGTACCACTCCGTGATGCCCGGTCGTCGGATCTCGACCCGAGCCTCCTCGCTCTTCACGAGATTCCCCGCGCCGACCCGGTTCAATGCGTCGCCTCGGCCTAAACCGACGAGCGAAAGTGCGAGGAGTCGTTGGCTGCTCTCGGCCGTGCGGCCGTGGACGCGGATGCCGGAGGATCCAAAGAACGTGCGCAGGTCGTGGGCACGATTCGGACTCTGGAAACCGGACTCGCCCTCCGTCACGTGATACTCACGTGCAGCCACGGCCTGCATGACCTTGACGGACCGATCCGGTCCAATGCTCCCGCTCTCGTCCGGGGGGTCGATCCTTCGAGCCGAGACGGCGTACGCGAGGACTACGAGGCCCAGCAGTCCCGAGCCGATCGACCGACGCAGCAGGGTGTTCCTCGTGCGGGCGGACGGCCTACCCCCTGTCCACGGCCGAGCTTCATCCATCTTGATCGCTCCCCGATGTAGCGTCCGATTCGGTTCGCCCGCATCTCTTGCCCGGTCAGAACAGGAAGCCGGATTCTAACCCGTTCGAGCTTCTCGAGGCATTCGGCGGGCTACCTCTCCAGGGCCGGAAGCGGGCCTCGGGGAAGGCCGTGGGCCTGTGCCCTAGGGCCACGCGCGAAATTGCCTCCCGACCGCCACACACCCACGCAACATCCCCGTCGGGGGAGTCTGGACCAGAGGCGGCCTCCGAGGCCGTAGAAGCGGGCAGATGCCGTGGCGACATCATGGTGGGTCAGCAGGTCTCGGGTCGCCCCGAGCCACCGAGGACCGGCGGCGTCCCGTGCGAGGCCCATCAAGACTGCAACTCTCGTCAGGTTGCCAACGCGTACGGGGGCTCGGCGAGCACAGGATGCCGCTTCTCCTTCTCGAATACCGACCGCCCGGCGACGCCCGACGAGAGCCGCTGCGTTAGTTCACGCCCCGCCCGCGCCCCTCTCGATCCCGAGAAACCCCGAGCAGCTCCGAGCATTCCCTCGTCTGCGACGTCCTCATCAAACCGCGGCCCCGGATTGAGCATCAAGCGACACGCCTCGCTCCCCGATCGGTGCCCGACGAAACGATTCCGGTCTTCACGCCCCGGCGCG
>JBIPOQ010000515.1:0-3045 GCA_044379055.1 Myxococcota bacterium | reverse complement strand
CTTCGCCGGCCATCCGACCGGATTCTGTTATGCGCGGCTCGTCGACGACGAGCGCCCCGGCCGCTTCGTCCTGCACGGCTTCAACGCCGTCTATTGGTCGCCGACAGGGCGCTGGATCCTGCTCGACGCCCGGGGCGACCGGCCGGGCGTCACGACGGCGTGTCGACTCGAGCCGCCCTTCAGCCTGGCCTACGGGCCGGATCCCGAGCGGGGGGAGTCGCTCCTGGCGCTGATCTACAAGCGGCCTGCCCGGCGCGTGGTCGACGCCCTCGAGCGGGCGCCGGATTTCGAGGCATTTCGCCGCAACCTGTCCGAACGGCTCGAGTAGCGTCGCCCAGACGGCTCCTGAAGGTGGGATCCCCGGGTCGGCCGCGCGCCCCGGTCTTGCCTGGAGGCCGACCTTACGCCTTCCTGCGTATTTCCTGTCACGTCGGGGACCCGAAGTTCAGGCGTTCAGGGACTCTTCTTTCGGATCCGAGAAATCATCACGCATTCGCGACGCGATCTCGGGTAGAGTGCCCTACGTCACACCACAAGACGCGTCCGGGGGCGAATCACATGGGTCTTCAGGGTCCGAAGGGTCTTCGTGCATCCGGGGGCGCTGCGTCTCTCCGGACGTTGCTCGCCGCCCTGCTGCTTCTGGGCGTCGGCCTGCTCGCGGACCGCGCCGCGGCCCAGCCGAGCTTTTCGAACGTCACGACGGCGGCGGGCATCCTGCCGCATGCGCCACTCAACGGTGTCGCCGGTGCCGGCGCGGCGGCGGCCGACTACGACGGGGACGACGACATCGATCTCTTCGTCCCGACCCGAGCGGGAACCCCCAATCGGCTCTACCGCAACAATGGCGACGGCACGTTCACGAACGTCGAGGCCGCGGCGGGCCTCGCGGATACGGCCCGGACCCGGGATGCCCTCTGGCTCGACTACGACGGGGATGGCGTTCTCGATCTTTTGACGATCGGGGACTGCTACAAGCTCGGCGCGGCCGTCTGTGCGACGACGCGGACGACAAAGCTCTACCGGCAGGTCTCGCCCGGCGTCTTCAGCGACGTGACGCTGGCAGCGGGCCTCGAGCTCGCCCTCGAGCCCAACGACGAGCGGCTCCCGGGCGGCAGCGCGGCGGGCGACGTGAACGGCGATGGTTTCCTCGATCTCTATCTGACGGATTGGACCTCGAACAACATCGCGTTGCCGGACGGCTCGCGCCTCTTCCTCAATACCGGTTCGGGCGCCTTCGTCGAGAGCACCGTCGCGGCAGGCATCCCGCTCGGCAACCAGAAGCGCTGGCAGCCCCTGATGATCGACATCGACCGCGACGGGGACCTCGACCTCTACGCGCCCGTCGACTTCGGCGCCAACCAGCTCTTCCTGAACCAGGGCAGTGGCACCTTCGTCGAGGGCGCGGCCGCGGCCGGGGTCGACAGCCTCTGGAACAGCATGGGCATCACGCCCGGCGACCCCGACAACGATGGAGACATCGATCTCTACATCACGAACATCGAGCAGGTCTCGGGCGTCGAATGGTCCGTGCTGTACGAGAACGTCTCGGTCGGCTCGACGGTCGCGTTCAACGAGATCGCGACGGCCGCGGGCGTGCGTGGCGGCTCCTGGGGCTGGGGGGCGACCTGGATCGACGGGGAAAACGACGGCTTCCTCGATCTGGCCCACACCAACGGCCAGATCGGCCCGTATGCGAACGATCCGTCGCGCTTCTATCGCAACACCGGCGCTTCCCCGCTCGACTTCGACGAGGTCGGGGCCGCAGTCGGCTATGCGGACACGATCTGGGGCTCGACCGTCATCAAGCTCGACTACGATCGCGACGGCGATCTCGACCTCTTCCAGACGACCAATTCGTCCGGCAGCAACTTCCTCTACCTGCTTCGCAACACGCCCGTGCCGTCCACGAACCACTGGGTCGTGATCCAGCCGCGGCTGCCGACCGGCGGGAATCGCTTCGCGATCGGCGCGACCGTGCGGGTCACGGCAGGCGGCGTGACGCGCGCCGCCGTGATCACGGCCGGCACGAGCTTCAAGGGCCAGGAGCCCGCGGAGGCGCATTTCGGCCTCGGGTCGGAGGCGGGACCGGTCACGGTCCGGATCGACTGGCCGGGCGGGAGCTCGACCGTCGTCCAGAACGTCGCGGTCGACCAGATTCACACACTGACGCCTGCCTCGGGCAACGTCGATACCGACGGCGACGGCCTGCTCGACCTCGTCGAGCCCGGGCTCGGCACGAACCCGAACCTCGCCGACACCGACGGCGACGGCATCTCGGACGGTCTCGAAGTCGGCAACCCCGCGGCGCCGACGAACTCCGACGGCGACGGCTTCATCGACGCCCTCGACTCCGACGACGACGGCGACGGCATCCCGACGCTCTCCGAGGATACGAACGGCAACGGCAACCCCCTCGACGACGACACGAACAACGACGGCACGCCCGACTATCTCGCCTCCGACTCCGATGGGGACGGCGTCGGCGACGTGAGCGACAACTGCCGCGTCAACGTCAATGCGACCCAGAGCGACGTGAACGGCGACGGCATCGGCGACGCCTGTCAGCCCGACGACGAGGACCACGACGGCTGGCCCTACGCCGCCGACAACTGCCCCGAACACACGAATGCGGACCAGCTCGACACCGATCTCGATCTGATCGGCGACGTCTGCGACGGCTGGTCGATGGCGCGGACCTGGAGCGAGCGGCTGCTCCATGCGATCCGCCGCGACCGCGCGCGGCCGACGGTCCACGCGCGCAATCTCTATCACGTCTCGGCGGCGATGTGGGATGCCTATGCGGCCTACGATCCGGCTCTCGACGGCGTGATCCACGACGAAGAGGCGACTGCGGGCGACGTCGCGGCCGCCCGCGACGAGGCGATCGCCTACGCCGCCTACCGCGTCATGAAGTTCCGATTCGCCGGCTCGCCCGGTGCGGGCATCACGCTGCCGCGCCTCGACGCGAAGATGGCCGAGCTCGGCTACGACATCGCGATCACCACGACGGACGGCCCGAGCGCGGCCGCCGTCGGCAACCGCGTC
>JBIPOQ010000514.1:0-3049 GCA_044379055.1 Myxococcota bacterium | reverse complement strand
CGATCTTCGAGGGCAAGCCCCGCGTCCGCCAACAGCAGCTCGTGTACGGCGCGATCGCCCACCTCATGGCGGGCGCGAATGCGCCGGTCCATGCCGTCGATCGGCTCGATTGTCGCGTGCCCTGATCCCGGTTGTGCAAACTTCGGCACACATGAGGCCGAAGTGCGCAAAAATCGGCCGAAACGTTTGATTTGATGCCCAGATCGGATTAGAACTGCGCAGCTCGAAAGACTGCGCACGCGCGTCCCGGAGATCGTCTCTCCGGAGGGCGGTGCGTCCATCTGCGGCCCCGCGCGGGGTCGCTCGAGGACCTCGCGCCCGATGTCAGGCCTGAAGCGAACGCGCCCCGCCCTTCCGATCCGCGACCGATCCCTGCTCCGCCGACTCCCGCCCTTCGCCTTCCCGCTCGCGCTCGCGGGGGCGCCGGCGGTCGCGAACGCCGCCGACGGGCTCGACGCCGGGAACACGGCCTGGATCCTGACCTCGACCGCCCTCGTCCTCTTCATGACGATTCCGGGCCTTGCGCTCTTCTACGGCGGGCTCGTGCGAACGAAGAACGTACTCTCGGTGCTGATGCAATGCCTCGCGCTGACGGCGCTCCTCTCGCTCGTCTGGCTCGTCGTCGGCTACTCGCTCGCCTTCGACACGACGGGCATGGCCGCAGGCCAGGGCGGACGCGCGGCGTTCATCGGCGGCTTCGGCCGCGTCCTGCTCGCCGGCGTCACGGCGGACACGCTCTTCGGCTCGATCCCCGAGATCCTCTTCTTCGCCTTCCAGTGCACCTTCGCCGTCATCACGCCGGCCCTGATCCTCGGCGCCTTCGCGGAGCGCATGAAGTTCTCGGCCGTGCTGCTGTTTTCCGCCCTCTGGCTCGTCGTCGTCTACACCCCGATCTGCCACATGACCTGGGGCGGCGCCGGCGGCCACTTCGCCGATCTCGGCGTCTTCGACTTCGCCGGGGGCATCGTCGTCCACATCACCGCCGGCGTCGCCGCCCTCGTCGCCTGCATCCTGATCGGCCCGCGCCAGGGCTACCCGAAGACGCCGATGGCGCCGCACAACCTGACCATGTGCGTGACGGGCACCGGCATGCTCTGGGTCGGCTGGTACGGCTTCAACGGCGGCTCGGCCCTCGCGGCGAACGGGAGCGCCGCGATGGCGATCGCCGTGACCCACATCTCGGCCTCGGCGGCGGCTATGACCTGGATGGCGATCGAGTGGCGGAAGCATTCGAAGCCGTCGGTTCTCGGCCTCGCGACCGGTGCGATCGCCGGGCTCGCCGCCGTGACGCCGGCCGCGGGCGTCGTCGGTCCCGTCGGTGGCCTCGCGATCGGGATCACCTCGGGCTTCGTCTGCTACCAGGCGTCGACCGCGCTGAAGCATCGGTTCGGCTACGACGACAGCCTCGACGTCTTCGGCGTCCACGGCGTCGGCGGCTTCGTCGGCACCATCCTCGCGGGCCTCTTCGGGGCGAGCGCCTTCGGCGGCAACCAGGAAGGCCTCGCGATCGGCAGCCAGCTCGGCAAGCAGATCTACGCCGCGCTGCTCACGGCCGCCTGGTCGGGCGTCGCGAGCTGGGCGCTGCTCAAGCTCGTCGACGCGATGGTCGGGCTGCGGGTCGGCGAAGAGGCCGAGTCCCAGGGCCTCGACCTCGCGCTGCACGACGAGCGCGGATACAACCTCTGAACGGCCCCCCGGCGCCTCGCGAGCAGTCGTGCGAAGCGGCATGGGGCGTGTAGAGTGTCCGGCGGTCGGTGCCTCCCGGCGAGGCACCAACCCGCAACCGAGAACCCCGACCCGGAGACCGCGATGATCTCGACCCCGCCCGAGTTCGCCAAGCTCACCCCCGAGATGAAGGCCCGCCTCGATCGCTTTCGCGACGAGCACGCCGACGCCCCGATCGGCGGCGTCGGCGGGCGCATCCTGCTCGAAGACGAGAAGGTCCGGATCTGGGAGCTGATCCTCGAGCCCGGAGAGGCGAGCGCGCTCCACAAGCACGAGCACGACTACTACCTCGTGATCTTCGAGGGCGACTACGTCGCCGGCGTGACGCCGAAGGGCTCGCCGGTCGATTCGTTCGTCGGCGTCGTCCCGAAGGCGGGCAACACGGTCGCAATTCCGAAGGGCGGCCTCGAGTGGGCCTACAACGTCGGCCAGAAGCGCTACCGCGAGATCATCGTCGAGCTCAAGAAGAGCTAAGAGCGCGACCGACGACCCGGTCCGAGGGGAGCTGCTGCTTGCGGCGGGTCTCGTACCGCAATGGCCGGGGCTCGATCCGGATCACGACGAACAACGGGCGGCCGAGTAGCCAGGGGCCGGAAGCAGCGCCCCAGAGGATGGCCGCGCCGAGCCCAGACGTGGCCACCGTCGACGCGCGCGCATCCGTCTCGACATTCTGCGCCGTCGACCTGCGCCGTGGGCCGCAGGCGGATTCGGACACCGTCCAGCTCGTGACGTGCAGCGGCGCACGGAGCATCCGCGCGCGCCGTTGGCGGAGCGTGTCGGGCGAGAGGCCGGTGGTCGTCTGGATCAGTCGCGGACGCCTCTCGTGCGGAGAATCAGCTCATGTCGTGGACTTCATCCCTTTTCGCATGCCTCGTTCCGATCGCCGCGGCGGCGGACGTCCGTGGCGCTCGCCAGGTCATCAGCGAGACGAACGACCTCGGTCAAAGCGTATTCGCGTCCTCGCGAAACGGCGCGCTGCCGGCGAACTTGCGACGAGTCTGCGCAGCCTCGACCCGCTGGCAGCGTTTGTACCTGCTCGGCGAAGAGTCACTGCTCGCTGGCGAGGAACTCCGTCAGCAGCACGTCCTGTTGGGCCAGTTGCTCGCTGAGATCGAGCGCTCCCCGTCTTTCGTCGTGGAGGCCATGAAGGAGCGACATGCGCCCACCGGTGAGCTGCACATGGAAGGTTTTCAGCCGCTTCCGTTCGAAAGGGTGTATCCGGCAGATGCGGTCGTGAAGGACGGATGGATCTACTTGCACACCGAGGCGCAGGTCCTGGCGATGCTGGCCTCAGCACCCTGCGGACCACAGCCCTGCCCCGACG
>JBIPOQ010000071.1:0-11024 GCA_044379055.1 Myxococcota bacterium | reverse complement strand
GCCGATCTCGAGCGCGCCATCGCCCTCGACCTCGCAGCCGATCGCGCGGGCGAGCAGGTCGAGCCGGACGGGCCCGGCCGTTCGGGGCACCGGCTAGCGCGCGAGCAGCACGGACACGGGCGAGGTGCGCGCGACCGACGCGGCGTTGCTCCCCAGGAAGTAGTCCGTGATCCGGTTGCGGCCGTAGGCGCCCATGACGATCAGGCTGGCGCGCACCTCTTTCGCGGTGTCGACGATCTTCACGTCCGGACGACCGAGCGTCGAAGACGTCTCGCGCACCGGCACGTTCAGCCCGCCGACGAGCTGACGGACCTCGTCGAAGCGCGCGACGGCGCGGCCCTTGTCCTTCGAGTCGACGAAGACGTGGACCGATTCGTTGAGTCCGTTGGCGAGCGCGACGGCGAGCTTCGCTGCGATCCGCGAGCCCGGCGAGCCGTCGAAGCCGAGCACGAGGGGACCGGTCAGCGGCGCGCCGCTCGGGACGAGGATCGTGGGCTTGCTGGTCTTGCGCAGGACCGTGTCCGCGGTGTGTCCGACGAGGGAATTCTTGTCCCGGCCGCCGGCGCTGTTGCGACCGATCACGAGGAGGTCGGCGGCCTGGACGCGCTCGACGATGCGATCGTCGCACGGCCCCTGCAGGACCTCGCAGGTCGCATCGAGGCCTTCGCCGCGGGCGCGCTCGTTGAAGCGACGGGCGACGGCGTCCGCGCGCGCGCGGTAGTACGAGGCGACCTCGGCCTCGGGGAA
Organism: Myxococcota bacterium; assembly: GCA_044379055.1. GTDB lineage: Bacteria > Myxococcota_A > UBA9160 > UBA9160 > UBA4427 > UBA4427. The sequence goes on along the minus strand of JBIPOQ010000071.1, from coordinate 10,277 downwards.
GGGCGGGAGATTCAGTCCGGCGCCCGCGGGCGCCCGGAAACGTCGTTCGTCGACGACGGAGATGGCGGTCAGCTTGATGCGCAATCGCGAGGCCAGCCCCATGGCCGTCTGCTCCGCCGCGTTGCCGTCTTCCGAACCGTCCGTCGCCACCAGAATCGTCTCAATCATGTCGTGCTCTCCCGATGATCCCCGTCTGGGATTTGGAACGCGCCCGCAGGATCGGCCGAACGTCCCCGAAGGTTTCGACCTTTGGGGAAAGGAATCTCACGGGGGCCGAGCTTAGTTGACCCCCGTGGGTGACGCAATCAAAGGCCCGGATGGACACCGGGTGTTAGCGTCCCCTCGTGCCGAGCCCGCCGACCCCGTCCGCGATGCCGATCCCGACGCCGACGCCGGCCGACGCCGACCGCCTCGGCCGGGCCTGCTGGGGACTCGAGCGCCCCGCGCTCGGGCTCTCGCTCGGCGGCGGGGCGCCCGGAGACCCGGGGGCGAGTCGGCAGCGTTGGGTCGAGCAGGCCGAGGCCCTCGGTCTCCACTCGATCTGGCTGCCCGAGATGCATTTCGAGCGCGGCGTCTGTCCGGCCCCGCTCCTCGAGCTGGCCCGCCTCGCCCCGTCGACCCGCCGGCTGCGTCTCGGGACGACTTCGCTGCTGCTGCCGCTTCATCCGCCCGACGAGCTCGCCCTCGAGATCGCAGCCCTCGACCAGCTCTCGGAAGGCCGGACGCTGATCGGCCTCGGACGCGGCTTCCAGAAGCGGATGCTCGAGGCCTTCCGTGTCCCCCCGGCCGAGAAGCGGGATCGGTTCGACGAGGCCCTCGACCGGATGCTCGCCCGCTGGTCCGAGGGTCAGGCGCGCGGCGACGCCTACGCGACCTGCCAGCGCCCGCATCCGCCCCTCGCCGTCGCGGCCTTCGGGCCGAAGGGCCTCGCCCAGGCGGCGCGGCGCGACCTCCCCTACCTCGCGTCCCCGGTCGAGACCCTGGACCAGATCGAGGAGAACCAGCGGCGCCATCGCGACGGACTGCCCGACCCGCTTCGAAGGCCGCTCTCGCTCGTGATGCGAACGGTGTTCGTCTCGGAGAGCGGGCAGGAGCTCGAAGCCATCCGAGCGCGCCTCGCGAGCGAGCTGCCGCGCCGGCGGGCGGGGCTCCCCGAGGCGGTGAACGCCGCGATCGATTCGCCCCTCGAGTCCCGGGTCGTGATCGGGACTCCGGAGGCCGTGATCGATCGACTCGCTCGGGATCGCGCGCGACTCGGCATCGATCTGCTGATCGTGCGGCCGGAGCTCGCCGGCATCGAGCGCCCGGTGCTCGAGCGCTCGCTCGCGTGGCTCGCCGAGACGGTCTGGCCGGCGGTGGTCGCGGGGACGGGCGCGGAGGCCGCGGCGGGCGAGCGGGGCTGAGCGCGCCGGGCCGCGGGGTCCGAACGCGGTCAGTCGTCGTCGCGCGTGAACGTGATGAAGGCCATGCTCGGGCGCTTCGAGGATTCGCGCATGGCGAACTGGATCGTGTCGAGGTCCCAGCCCTCGGCCGTCCACTGGTTGAGGAGCTTCTCGATCTCCTCGTCGGTCACGTTCGAGAGCTCGACGACCTTGTATCGCATCGAATCCGGGTCTCCGTTCGATCGGCCGGAGCGCGGCTAGAGCCGCTCGGCCAGCTCCATCGCCGCGTAGGTCAGGATCAGGTCCGCCCCGGCCCGCTTGATCGAGACGAGGGACTCCTCCATCGCGCGATCGCCGTCGATCCAGCCCCGCTCCGCCGCCGCCTTGATCATCGAGTACTCGCCCGAGACGTGATAGGCGGCGAGCGGGACGTCGAACGTCCGTCGCGCGTCCGCGAGGATGTCGAGATAGGCGAGCGCGGGCTTCACCATCAGCATGTCCGCGCCCTCCTCGAGGTCGAGCCGCATCTCGCGCAGCGCCTCGCGCCGATTCGCGGGATCCATCTGATAGCCGCGGCGATCCCCGAACTCCGGCGCGCTCTCGGCGGCGTCGCGGAAGGGGCCGTAGAAGGCGCTCGCGTATTTCGCCGAGTAGGCGAGGATCGAGACCTGCTCGAACCCGTTCGCGTCGAGGGCGCGACGGATCGCCGCGACGCGGCCGTCCATCATGTCCGAGGGCGCGACGATGCTCGCGCCGGCGCGGGCGTGGGAGACCGCCGTGCTCGCGAGGCGCTCGAGGCTCGGGTCGTTGTCGACCTCCTGATGACCGGCGGGGCCCGTCAGGAGCCCGCAGTGGCCATGGGACGTGTACTCGCAGAGACAGACGTCGGTGATCACGCAGAGCGACGGGACAGCGTCGGCGATCGCCCGGGTCGCGCGCTGCACGATGCCGTCGGCGCGATCGGCGCCCGAGCCCCGCGCATCCTTCTCCGCCGGAACGCCGAACAGGATCACCGCGGGAATCCCGAGATCGGCGATCCGCTTCGCCTCGAGCACGACCTGGTCCACCGAATAGCGGTTGACCCCCGGCATCGACGCCACCGGCTCCCGCCGCCCCGTCCCCTCGACGACGAAGAGCGCCTGGACGAGGTCCTCCCGAGCGAGTCGCGTCTCGCGCACCATGCCCCGCAGCGTCTCGGTCCGGCGCAGGCGGCGCAGGCGTGTGATGGGAAAGCTCATGCGATGCTCCTCAGCTCGTCCGGTCGGCGAAGGCCTGCGCGAGCGCCTCGACCATCGCCGTCACGTCCGGCCGCGCAGGCACGACATCGGCCGGCAGGCCGACTTCGGCGAGCCTTTTCGCCGTCGTCCCTCCGATCGCGGCGATCATACATCGGCGGGCCGCCGCGAGACTCGGCGCGTCGAGACAGGCGAGGAAGTTGTCGACCGTCGACGGGCTGGTGAACGTCAGGGCGACGAGCGACCCCGAGCCGAGCCGGGTCCGCAGATCCTCGACGTCGATCGCCGGCCTTCGATTCTCGTAGAAGGCGACCGAGTCGACCTCGACGCCCGACGCTCTCAGGCCGTCGGCGATCTTCGTCGCGGCGATCCGCGACCGCGGGATCAGGACCCGCTCGCCCGAGTTCGAGAGCAGGGGCACGAGCTCGGCGAGGAGCGTCTCGGCGTCGCTGCGACCGGAGGCGATCAGGTGGACCGGGTAGCCGGCGCGCAGCGCCTCCTCGGCGGTCCGCTCGCCGATGCAGAACATGCGGGTCCCGGGGCCGATCCCGACGCCGCGACCGCGGGTCTCCTCGTGGACGCGGGCGAAGAAGCGGACGGCGTTCGAGCTCGTGAAGACGATCGCGTGATAGGTCTCGAGCCGGCCGAGGACCCGCGCGACCTCGGCTCGCGCGGCCGGATCGTCGACCGGCGAGAGCTCGATCATCGGCCGGATCACCGGGATCGCACCGGCCGAGCGCAGCGCCGCGGCGAGCTCGTCCGTCTGCTCCCGCGCCCGGGTCACGAGCACCGCCCGACCGAAGAGCGGCCGCCCCTCCCACCACGAGAGCCCCTCGCGCAGCCCGACGACGTCGCCGATCACGATCGCCGCCGGCGCTCCGATGCCCGCGGCGCGCACCGCCTCGGGCAGCCCGGCCAGGGTCGAGACGCAGGTGCGCTGCTCCGGAAGCGTACCGTGCATGATCGCCGCGGCGGGCGTGGTCGGAGACTTGCCGCCGGCGATCAGGTCCTCGACGAGGCGCGGCAGGTTGCGCATGCCCATCAGGATCACGAGGGTGTCGACGGCGGTGCCGAGCTCCCGCCAGCGGGTCTGCTCGGCGGCGCGGCTCGGATCCTTGTGGCCCGTCACGATCGCGAAGGAGGCGGCGTGGCGGCGGTCGGTGACGGGGATGCCCGCATAACCGAGGGCGGCGATCGCCGACGTGATGCCGGGGACGACCTCGAACGGGACCCCGGCCTCGGCGCAGGCCGTGAGCTCCTCGCCGCCGCGGCCGAACACGAACGGATCGCCGCCCTTCAGCCGGACGACGATCCGGCCACGCCGGGCGTGCTCGACGAGCAGGGCATTGATGTCTTCCTGGGTGCGGGTCGGCTGCTCGTGGCCCCGCTTGCCGACGTTGATCCGCTCGGCGCGGTCGGGCGCGAGGTCGAGCAGCTCGTCGCTCGCGAGCTCGTCGTAGAGGACGACGTCCGCCGCGCGCAGGGCGCGGGCGCCGCGAACCGTGATCAGGTCGGGATCGCCGGGGCCGGCGCCCACGAGGATCACGCGGCCCACGGTCGTGCGCGGCTCAGCCATCGCCCTGCCCCGGATCCGAAGCCGTCTGGGCAGCGATCGCGCGCAGGATCTCGCGACCGCCCGACTCGAGGACGAGCCCGGCGACGCGCTCGCCGAGGGCCTCCGCCTCGCGAGCCGGCGCATGGCCTTCGGCGCGGGCGATCGTGCGGCCGTCGAGACTCGAGACGAGCCCCTGCAGATGGATCCTTCCGTCGGCGAGCCGTTCGGCGAAGCCCGCGAGGGGAATGCTGCAATCGCCGCCGAGGGCGGTCTGGTAGCTCCGCTCCGCGCGCGCGACCTCGCCCGTCGCCTGGGGCTCGAGCGCAGAGATCCGCGCGCGCCAGACGGACTCGGCCCGCGTCTCGAGCGCGAGCAGCCCCTGGCCCACCGCCGGCAACATCGTCCCCGTCCCGATCCGCTCGTCGATCCGGCCGCCGAGCCCGAGCCGGTCGAGGCCCGCGCAGGCGAGCACGACGGCGTCGAGCCCCTCGGTCTCGAGCTTCTCGAGCCGGGTCGGCACGTTGCCCCGCAGCGGCACGAGCTCGAGATCCGGCCGCAGGGCGCGCAGGAGCGCCATGCGGCGGGTGCTGCCCGTCCCGACCCGCGCGCCGCGCGGCAGCGACGCGAGGGTGACGCCGCGCGCGCGTCCCGCCAGCGCATCGCGCGGATCCCGGCGCTCCGGGTAGCAGGCGATCACGCAGCCCGGCGCGAGCCGCGCCGGCACGTCCTTCGCGCTGTGCACCGCGACGTCGGCCTGGTCCGCCAGCAGCGCCTCCTCGATCTCCTTCACGAAGAGACCCTTGCCGCCGATCTTCGAGAGCGAGCGATCCTGGATCCGATCGCCGGTCGTGCGCAGAACGACGAGCTCGGTCGCCACGCCGAGCGCGCGCCCGAGCTCCGCCGCGATCTGCCGCGATTGAACCAGGGCGAGCTCGCTCCCACGGGTCGCGATGCGCAGCGTCGTCAATCGACGGGCTCCCCGTCGTCCCCGACCGGCAACGCCGGCGGCGCGTCGTCCCGGTCCGCCGCGAGCTCGTCGAGACCGAACAGCACGCGCGCCTCCTCGAGCCGGACGAGGCCCGCCTCCCGGTCCGTCTCGTCCCGCAGCCGCGAGATCGGCGCGTGCATCAGCTTGTTCACGATGCTCCGCGTCAGCTGCTCGAGCAGCTCGCGGCGCGGATCGTCGAGGCCGAGCCGACCGACGAAGCGCTCGACCTCGCCGCGCCGGATCTCCTCCGCCCGGCGCGTCAGATCCCGGATCGTCGGCACCGCCTGCAGCGCCACCAGCCAGCCTTCGAAATGCTCCCGCTCCTCGACGATGATCCGCTCCGCCCGCTGCACCTCGCGTCGACGCTCCTCTTCGTTGCTGTCCGCGACCTCCTGCAGGTCGTCGAGATCGTAGAGATAGGCGCTGTCGATCTCGTGCACGCCGGGATCGATGTTGCGCGGGACCCCGATGTCGATCAGGAAGAGCGGTCGCCCCTGCCGCCGCCGCAGGCTCGCCTCGACCCGCTCGCGGGTCAGGATCGGTCCGTTGCCGCCGACGCAGGCGAGAACGACGTCGGTCTCGGGCAGCAGCAGGTCGAGCTCGTCGAGCCCGTGCGCCGTCCCGCTGAACCGGCGCGCGAGGGACTCGGCGTGGGCGGCCGTCCGATTGACGACCCGTCGCGAGCCGAGGCCGTGGTCGTCGAGGGCGACGAGCGCGGCCTCGATCATGTCCCCCGCGCCGATGAGCAGCGCGCTCTTGTGCTCGAGGGTCTCGAAGATCTGCTTCGCGAGCAGCACCGCGACCCGCGCGACCGAGACCGGCCGTTCGGCGATCCCGGTCTCGTTCTTCACGCGCTTCGCCGTCGCGAAGGCCCGCTGGAAGAGTCGCGACAAGACGGCGCCACAGGTCCCCGCCTCCGCCGCCGCGCGATAGGCGTCCTTGACCTGTCCGAGGATCTGCGGCTCGCCCACGACCATCGAATCCACCGCCGAGGCGACCCGGAAGACGTGCTCGACGGCCTCACGGCCGTGGCGCAGATAGGTCATCTCCCGCAGCGACGCGCGCGAGGGCAACGCCGCGTGGGAGAGCTCCCGGGCGAAGAAATCGAGCAGGACGTGCTGCACCGCGTCGGGATTCTCCGCCGTCACGACGAGCTCGACGCGATTGCAGGTCGAGATCAGCACGGCCTCGGCGATCTCGGGCCGATCGACGAGCTTGCGCAGCACGGTCCCCGCCTCGGGGACCGCAAAGCGCTCGCGGATCTCCACCGGCGCGGTGCGGTGGTTCATGCCGAAGACGACGACCTTCACGACACGATCCCGATGCCGACCACGGCGAAGACCAGGAAGGCGAAGCCCGCGAGCGAGCTCGCCGCCGCCTGGCGCGCCCCCTGATGGCCGAGGAAGCGGAGCAGGACGAGACCGAGGTAGATCAGCCAGGCGAAGACGGTCCAGGTCTCGTGGAGCCCCCCGGAGAGCACGCGGCCCGAGCGCGCCTCGTTCCAGAGGATCCCCGTCGCGACGCCGAACGTGAGCAGCGCGAAGCCGAGGGAGAGGGCCACCCGGTTCGCCCGGTCGAGGGCCTCGAGGGAGGGCAGCGGGATGCGCCGGGCCACCGGGCGTCGACGCTTGAGGCTGCGGTGCTCGAGCAGGAAGAAGAGGCCCGCGAGACCCGCGAGACCGAGGGCGGCGAGGCCGGCGCTCGCGAGCAGCACGTGGGCGTGGGGAATCGAGCCGCTGCCCTCGACCAGGGTCGTCTCGTTCGGATCGGACAGGGTCGCCCCGAAGGCGGCGAGAAAGGCCACGAAGCCCAGGACCGGGAGGAATCCCGCCAGCCGGATGCGCGAGAGCAGCGCCAGGCCGAACAGGACGCCGAGCCAGGCCGTGACCGAGATCGCCTGGCCGAGATCCGTCAGCGCGGGCGCGGGGTCGAGCCGGTGCAGGGTCGCGAAGGCGACCGTCTGGAAGACCGCGCCGAGGGCGAGGCCCAGACGGGCGCCCAGCAGCATGCGCGGCGCGGGCAGCACGAGACCGAGCAGGGCCCCGACGCCGGCGGCGAGATAGAGCGCAGCCGCGATCTGCTGGAACTCGTACACGGAACTCCCCGATCCACCGCCCCCGCGCGGGCCGGGTCCTGGTCGCCGAACGACGCGGCGGCAGTATAACGGCAGGTCCCCGTCCCCGGCCGCCGCCGATCGCGGCGCAGCTAGGTGTCGCGCCGCCGCGCCGCCATCCGCCGCATCTGCGCCTCGACCTTCGCCGCGTCGTTCACCATCTCGAAGACGCGGTAGGCGGGCTCGCCCAGGAGCACGAACCGGATCTCCTCGAGGGCGACCCCGTCCCCCTTCTCCTCGGCGAACCGGCGGGCCGACCCGATCGAGATCTCGGCACAGCGCTGGAGCGCCAGCCCGCCGACCCCCGCCCCGATCGCGGGCACGGCGACGGTCCGGACCCCCGCGGCGACCGCGCACTCGAGCGCCGAGCGCAGCGCACTCTCCACACTCTCGGGTGTCGCCCGGCCGCCGAGCGCCATGCCGGCGGCGTGGATCACGTGTCGGGCCGGCAGCGTGCCCCCCCCGGTGATCGCCGCCGCGCCGACCGCGATCGGCCCGTGGGCCGCGCACTCGGCGGCGATCGACGGCCCCCCGCGACGGGCGATCGCCCCCGCGACGCCGCTGCCGAGCAGCAGATCGCTGTTCGCCGCGTTGACGATCGCGTCGACGGCTTGCTCGGTCAGGTCGCCTTCGCAGAGCGTGATCCGGATCATCGCCCCGCCCCCGGCCGCTTCGCCCCGGCGCGCGGGGGGCGGGGGGGCTTGCGCGGGGCGCGCTTCGATCCCGCGCCCGATCTCGCGGCGGCGCGCGGCGCCTTCTTCTTTTTTTCCGGGGCCGGCGGCGACCCGGCATGCCGCTCCACGACGCCCGCCGCGAGCAGGGGCACGACGATCTCGTGGTGGCCGATCAGCGAGAGGCCGCGTCCCGCGAGGCGCGTCGGCCGCTCGACGACGTTGCGCTCGGGCCGGTACTGGCGGACGAAATCGCTGTTCACCGTCGTCAGGCGGGCGACGCGGTGGCCCAGATTGCGGGCGACGGCGAGGGCCTTCAGGAAGACCTCGGGCAGGATCACTGCCGATCCCACATGGATCACGACGCCGTCCTCGAGCCGGGCCACGAGACCGCAGAGCGTCTCGAAGTCCCGGTAGCTCGTCTCGCCGAGGGCCGCGCCGTCGGCGCTCGGATGCATGTGGTGGACGTCGGTCCCGATCGCGACGTGGACGGTCACCGGGATGCCGAGGCGGTGGGCCGTGGCGAGCACCGAGCGGCCCGCATGCGGATCGCCTGACTCGTGGATGTCGCGACCCACCGCGGCGCCCATGCCGAGCCCATCGGCGCGGCCGCGAGCGATCGCGCCGTTGAGTCGCTCGGCGGTCTCTCGCGCGACGCCGAAGCGCCCCGCGTCGAGGGCGGGCCCGACGTCCTCGCTCGTGCGCCCGAGCATCGCGAGCTCGAGATCGTGCACACAGCCCGCCCCGTTCATCATGAGGCCGCCGATCGCCCCGCGCTCGAGCAGGTCGACGACGATGGGCGCGAGCCCGACCTTGATGAGGTGGGCCCCGAAGCCGAAGAGCACCAGCCGATCCCGCCGCCAGGCCCGCGCCCAGGCGTCGATCGCCGCATTCAGGTCGGCGGCGCCGAGGAGCCCGGGCAGCGAGTCGAGCAGCTCGGCGACGGTCGCCCCCGGCGCGAGCGGGCGGCCCTCGTCGCGCAGGCCCACCTTGGTCGGCCGGCGCCGGGCGGACTCGTCCCGGAGCCGGGTTCGATCGAGCTCGGGTCGGGCGCGTTTCAAGCGAATCTCCTGCGCAGGACCGACCCGGGGGCCTGCTATAAAAGGGCTCGCGGGCCCGGGATCGAAACCTTCTCGAGCCGATCCGCGTACGAGAGATTGCCAGACGCTTCGCCGTGAACAAGCTGTCGCGGCGCGAACCCGAACCCCAGGAGATGCGGAGAACCATGGCCAAGATCACCGACGTGACCGATGCGACCTTCGACGGAGAGGTCCTCAAGTCCACCACCCCCGTCCTGGTCGACTTCTGGGCCGAGTGGTGCGGGCCGTGCCGGGCCATCGCGCCGATCGTCAAGGAGCTGGCCGAGGACTACGGCGACCGCCTCAAGGTCGTGAAGATCAACATCGACGACTCGCCCCAGACCCCGGGCGCGTTCGGCATCCGTTCGATCCCGACGATCCTCGCGTTCAAGGACGGCAAGGTCGTGAGCCAGCTGACGGGCGCCCGGCCGAAGAGCGACTTCGTCAAGCTGATCGACGGCGTGCTCTGAGAAGACGCGCGGGCCGAAAGCCGCAAGAGACGGGCGGGCCCGGGCGTCGTCCCGGGCCCGTGCTCGTCCTGCCGCGGGCTAGAAGACGTAGCGCCGCATCGAGATGTTGAGCAGCAGCCCGATCGAGAGCGCCGTCGAGAGCAGCGCCGAGCCGCCGTACGAAAAGAGCGGCAGCGGCACGCCGATCACCGGCGCCAGACCGAGCACCATCGCGACGTTGATCGCCGCGGGCCAGAGCAGGGTCCCCACCAGGCCGATGGCGAGCATCGCACCGAAGGTGTCCTTCGAGTTGCGCGCGATCAAGAGCCCCCAGACCAGCATCAGCGCATAGGTCGAGAGCACGAGCGTCGACCCGACGAAGCCCCACTCCTCGGCGAGGACCGAGAAGGCGAAGTCGGTGTGCTGCGTCGGCAGGAATCGGAGCTGGGTCTGGGTCCCCTCCTGCCAACCGGTGCCGAGCAGGCCGCCCGAGCCGACGGCGATCTTCGACTGCATCTGTTGATAGCCCGAGGAGAGCGGATCGCGGGACGGGTCGATGAACCCGAGGATGCGCTCCTTCTGATAGCCCTTGAGCCCGAACTGCCAGAGCGCGGCGGCGGCCCCGAGCCCGAGCACGCCGATGCCGGCCCAGGCCCGCGCCGGGACGTTCACGAGCGGAAGCAGCGTCAGCCCGACGAGCAGCGTCAGGACCGCGACGCCCAGATCCTTCTGCAGGACGATCAGCCCCACCGGTACGCCGACGATCAGGCCCGGCAGGAAGAGATCACGCAGGCGCCGGATCTGC
>JBIPOQ010000070.1:0-11043 GCA_044379055.1 Myxococcota bacterium | reverse complement strand
GCGTGCGCGCGGTCGCGGGCAGTCCCGTGAAACGCGTCGACAGGCCCGCGCGACAGGAGGCGCCCTCGCAGAACACCGAGCGCAGGATGTTCGCCGCGAGCTCCGACGAGCGCGCCCACCAGAGATGGCCGTGGACCTGCAGGACGACGACACCGATCTGCGGATCGTCCGCCGGCGCCACGCCGAAGAACCACTCGTAGCGCCCGCTCGGATTGCGGCCGTTCAAGTTCCCGGTCTTGCCGGCGACCTCGATCGGGCCGAGCACGGGCACGCCGCGACGCGTGCGGAAGGCCCGGCGCGCCGTGCCCCGCTTGGTCGTCGCGACCATCAGATCCCGCAGGCTCTCGGCCGTGCGCGGGCTCACGACCCGCCGCGGCGCTGCGGACTCCGGCAACGCCACCACGCGCCCGCTCGCGTCGACGACCCGATCGATCCAGCGCGGCTCGATCAGGCGGCCGTCGGAGAGCACCGACGCGAGGCTCGCGACATGCAGCGGCGTCACGCGCACGCCGTCGAGCCCGCTGCCGAGCTGGCCGAGGTCGTACCGGCTCGCGGCGGGCTCGACCTCGCCCGGGGCGTGGCCGACCGCCGGGCGGGCGGCCCAGCCGAAGAGCTCGAGCATGCGGCGCAGCCGCGGCTCCCCGAGGCCGTGGATTGCCCACTGGGAGAAGCACTGGTTGTTGGACGTCGCGAGGGCCTCTTCGAGGGTCGAGTGGTTGCCGCGCTTCGGACGGTCGAGGCGGCGCTCGGTCAAGCGATACTTGTTGCCCTCGAAGAGGCAGTCCCAGGCCGTCGGATCCGGACGCCGTTCGAGCATGGCCGCGGCGGTGATCACCTTGATGATCGAGGCCGCCGGGTAGGCGCGCTCGACGGGCAGGACGTTCGCGTCGGTCGCCGCGTAGGCGAGCAGGCGTCCGGTTCGCGGGTCGATCACGATCGCGACGCCGCGCTCGACGCGCCCACGCCGGAGGATGTCGAAGACCTCCTGGGTCAGGCCCTCGTCGAGGCTGTACTCGACCCGGACCCGGCCCCCGGCCGGCCCGCGCGCGGCCACCCCGGCGCCGCCCGCGAGGCCGAGTCCCGGCACCGCGAGCTCCCGGGCGTCGATCCATTCCGAAAGACGCGGTCGGCCCTGTCCCTGGCCCCGGGCGAGCGGGGACGACGCGGGCGAAGAAGAGAGGGCGGCGACATCGGCCAGCCCGGCGCCAGCGGGGACGGCCTGGCGCGCGACGGCCTCCCGAGCGCCCTCGAAACGGGTGCGGCTGGCGGGCGGAGCCCCGAGCCGGGAGGCGACGACGGGGCTCTCGGCCGCAGCCGGCACCGCCAGGTCGGCGGACGCCGGACCGGGCGCGGTCGGCAGATCGGAGATCGGGGCCCCATCGAGCAGCGGCGGACGCTCGGGCCCCGCATCGAAGTCGGTTCGGGGGGCGGCGTCGAGACGGGACGCCGCGCGCGCGGACGCCGCATCCTCCGACGCCGAGGACGGAACGGGAAAGCTCGGCACTGCGGGCCAGCGCGGGGGCGCGGAGACCGGCCGGATGGCGGGCTCGGCGGCCGGCTCGACCGCCGGGTCCGAATCGGGAGCATGGCTCGCCTGGCTCGCCCAGCCGAGCGCGAGGAAGGCCGTCGCGGTCCCGGCGACGACCGCCTTGCCGAGGGTCGTGAGCCGGGAGGGCCGGCGGCGATAGCGATTGCGTCGCGGACGAGAAAAGAGCATCAGCCCATCGTGCTCCGCACGCGGCAGCCGCCCCGGGCCCGCGATCGCGGGTCCGGCGTCGATCCGCCGAAGCTCATGGGACGAGACGAAATCGTCCTCTCCTCTCTCCGGATCGACGGATCCGCTCCAGAACTCGAGTGCAAACTACAGGGCAACGACCGACCTGACTTCGGGAATCTCGTCCTTCAGACGGGCTTCGATCCCCATTTTGAGGGTGATGGATGAGCTCGGGCAGCCCGCACAGGCCCCCTGCAGCACGACCTCGACGATGCCATCGTGGTAGCCCGCGAACCGGATCTCGCCGCCGTCCTGCTCGACGTAGGGCCGGACGTCGCGCTCGAGGATGGTCCGGATCTTCGCGACGATCGCATCGTCCTCCTCCGCGAGCGGCGGCTCGAAGGCGGGCCCGAGGGCGGACGATCCCCCGGCCGCCCAGGCCTTGATCGCCGCGACGACCGGCGCCGCGAGCGCCGTCCACTCGGCGTCGTCCCGCTTGGTCACCGTCACGAAGTTCGGACCGAGCAGAACGCCCGTCACGCCCTCGATGGCCACGATCGGCGCTGCGAGCGGCGACACGGCCTCGCTCACGCCCCGCGCGAAGGAGGCGGAAGCGACGACGTCGGCCACCGTCTGCCCGAGCACCCATTTGATGCTGTTCGGGTTCGGTGTGCGCTCCGCGTGCATCCGAAAGCCGAGATCCATGGCGTCCATTACCCCGGGCCCGGATCCTGGATCCGAGCGAGGCGCGAAGACCCGCAGCTCGCGGATCCTACGATGATGGATTGGGGGTATCGCCCAGAGTAGAGCGAAAGCGGCGCGAGGCCAAGCGCCCGGCCGCGCTCGAGCGTCATTCGGGCAGCGCGTCCCCTGCGACGACGCGACTCGCGATCGATTCCATCGGACGGACCGGGACACCGCGCAGGGCGGCGATGCGCGCGAACAGGTCGTGGACGTCGGCGTGGAGCTCGTCGCGTCGCATCGCTTTCGCGATCTCCCCCGCACGCAGCTCGACGCCGAGCGATTCGCCGAGGGCCCCGCCGGCGCCGAGCATGCGCTTCGCGTGCGGGCCGACACGGCGCCCCGGAGACGGCTCGGCCCGCGCATCGGCGGCGGCGTGGCGCTCGATCCAGGCGAGCAGCGTCCGATCGTCGGGCGCGTGCGGGGCGACCCGCCGGATGGCGGCGGGGACGAGCAGGTAGCTCTCGATGTGACGCAAGGACCAGATGAAGAGCTCGAGCCCGGGCTCGATCGGGCTCGCGACGGGATGCTCGACCGGGTGGTCGTCGCGATCGAGCACGACGAGCCCGGACAGGCCCGCCGGCGCTCCGCCCCGCCGCCGGAAATCGTCCACCGCTCGCGCCGGCTGGCGGCCGCCCAGGATCACCGTGCTGCGCTCGAGCGTCCGACCGAAGACCGGCGCGACGTGCCGCGCCCAGCCCGCGAGGATCTCCCGGTCGCGCGGCCCTTCGACGTAGAGGATGAAGCGGTCTTCGACGGACCGGCCCGATCGGTCCGCCTGCGAGGCGCCATCCGCGCTCTTTCGGCTCGAGCGATACCCGGAACTGCGTCGCTTCGGATCTCTGCGAAACACGCGCGAGCCTCGATTCGCCAGGCGATGACGGGCGCGCGGAACTTAGTATGGCGCTCGGTCGCTGTCACCGTGACGGGGACGATGCCCTGGCCGATTGATGCGAAAGACCCGTACGGGTACTCTGGCCCGATGATCTCGATCGTGATCGCAGACGACCACGGCATCGTGCGCGAGGGATTGCGCCGACTGCTCGAATCCGAGCCCGACTTCAAGGTCTCGGGCGAGGCCGCGGATGGCCGCGAGGTGCTCGAGCAGGTCGCGCGCCTGCTGCCGGACGTCGTCGTCCTCGACATCACGATGCCCCGCCTCGGCGGGCTCGAGACCCTCGAACGGCTGCGCGCCGACTTCCCGGGAACCCGCGTCATCCTGCTCTCGGTCCACAGCGATGCCGCGTTCATCCAGAGCGCGATCTCCCTCGGCGCCGACGGCTACATCCTGAAGAACGGCCGCGCGGCGGAGATCGTCACGGCGATTCGCGAGACCCTGAACGGCGGCAGCTATTTCAGCCCCGCGGTCGCCCGCGAGATCGTCGAGCGCCTGCGCTCTCCACTGCCCGCGACCGACGATCCCTTCTCCCTGCTCTCGGGTCGCGAGCGCGAGATCCTCCATCTCATCGCCGAGGGCCTCTCGGCGAAGGAGGTCGCGGTCCGGCTCGACGTCAGCACGAAGACCGTCGAGGCCCATCGCACGAGCCTGATGCGCAAGCTCGGCGTGCGCAAGGCGACGGAGCTCGTCCGTTATGCGTTGCGCCACGGCCTGATCGAGCCCTGAGCGCTCGTCTTTCCGTCGCCCCGACCCTCAGCTCGAGGGAAGCCGATCGCCCTGACGCTCGAGGCGCACGACCGTCTCGACGTGGGGCGTCTGGGGAAACAGGTCGAACGCGAGGATCGATGCGACGCGGTAGCCGTGGGCGACGAGCGGCTTGAGATCCCGGGCGAGCGTCGCCGGATCGCACGAGACGTAGACGACGATCCCGGGCCCCGACTTCGCGATCGATTCGCGGACGCCCGCCTCGAGACCGACGCGCGGCGGATCGACGAGCAGGAGATCGCCGTCGGCGAGCCAGGTCGGCAGGTCGCTGCGCCGCTCGACCTCCGCGCCGATGGCCTCGACGGCGCCCGCGAGACCGGCCCGCTCGAGATTGAAGACCAGATCGGCCACCGCTCCGGGATCGCTCTCGACGGCGATGCCCGAGAGGCCGCTGCGCGCGAGGGCCAGCGTGAAGAAGCCGATCCCCGCGTAGAGCTCGACGAAGCGCCGCGGCGCGCGGTCGGCGCTCGACTGAAGACAACGATCCCGGACCTCCCGCGCGAGGCGCTCCCAGAGCAGCGCGTTGCCCTGGATGAAGCCCGGTCCGGAGACCCGCAGCCGCTCGCCCAGCGCCTCGATCTCGATCGCGTCGCGCGCGTCGCTCGGCGACGTCGGATCCGTCGCAGCGCGAGCCGCCGCGCCGTCACCGGCGGCGGCGATGCGGGCCGGACCGGCACTGCCCGCGGTGATCACCCATTCGCGAGCGGCGAGGCCTCGCCCGCGGCCCCGACCGGAGGCGCCCGCGATCCGACGCGCGGGGGCTCCGGGCGCGCCATCCCGGCGCCCACCCGTCTGCGATCCGGCGACGCGCCGTCCCTGCTCCACGAGCGCCGACTGCACGGCGGGGAGCAGCACGGGACAGTCCTCGACGCGGAGCGCTTCGTTCGAGGCCCGACGGCGATAGCCGACCCCGCCCTCGACCTCGACGACGCGGGTGCGCGCGCGGTAGTGATAGGCGAGCGGCGAGGCCACGATCTCGACGTCGCCCTCGAGGCGCAGACCGCCGATCCGTTCGAGCGCGGCCCGCACGTTGCTTCGCTTCGCCTCGAGCTGCGCGTCGTAGCGCACGTGCTGCCAGACGCAGCCGCCACAACGGCCGAAATGCGGGCAGGGCGGGGCGACCCGGACGGCGCTCGCCTCGACGATCCGCGCGATGCCGGCGCGCAGCGTGCCTCGCTGCTCCCGCAGAGAGGACAGCTCGACGCGGTCGCCGGGGACTCCGCCCTCGACGAAGACGACGCGACCGGAGGACGTGCGCGCGATGCCGTCGCCGTCGGAGGCGAGGGCGGTGACGAGCACGCTCGTCGGCGGTTCGGGTAGCGGGCCGGACATGGGCGGATCCGATCTCCCCGTCCCCCGCTCGTCCGCCGATCAGACCTCTTCGTCGAGGGACTCTGCGGAGGCAAGGGGCTTCGGGTCGCGGGGAAGCTGGCCGGCGACGTCCGCCGCCGCCAGCGGTCGGCTGAACAGATAGCCCTGAAGCTCGCGGCAGCCGAGCCGGGTCAGGAAACGAGCCTGCTCCTGGGTCTCGACGCCTTCGGCGACGACCTCGATCGAGAGCCGGTTCGCGAGGGCCACGATCGCCGAGACGAGGGCTTCGTCGCTCGCCTTGTCGCCGACCCCGGAGACGAAGGACCGGTCGATCTTGAGCCGCTCGATCGGAAAGCGCTGGAGCGACGAGAGCGACGAGTAGCCGGTCCCGAAATCGTCGAGGGCGAAGCCGACCCCCATCTCCCGGAGGCGGGAGATCGCGGCGGCGATGTTCGGATTCGCGTCGAGCATCGAGCTCTCGGTGATCTCGAGCTCGAGCCGACCGGCTTCGAGCCTCGACTCGAAGAGGATCTGGTCGATCGAATCGACGATGCCCGACCGGCGGAGCTGATGCACCGAGATGTTGACCGACATGCGGATCGGCGCGAAGCCCTGATCCTGCCACGCGCGCGCCTGCCGACAGGCGGTGCCCAGCACCCAGTCGCCGAGATCGACGATCAGGCCCGCCTCCTCCGCGATCGGAATGAACTCGGCAGGGGAGACCGGCTGTCCACTCGCGTCCGTCCAGCGCACGAGCGCCTCGACCGCGGAGACCCGCCCCGTCTGCGTGTCGCGGATCGGTTGGTAGACGAGGTGGAACTCCTCGCGTTCGAGGCCGCGACGCAGCTGACTCTCGAGGGCGAGCCGTCGGGTCGAGGTCACGTTCATCGAGGCATTGAAGAAGGCGTACGCGCCGCCGCCCCGGCCCTTGGCGTGATACATCGCGACGTCCGCGGAGCGCAGCAGGAGCTCGCTGTTAGCCCCGTCGTCCGGCCAGACGGCGATCCCGATGCTGCAGCCGATGAAGATCTCCTGGCCCCCGACCTGGAAGGGACGCGAGAGGGCGTGCAGGATCCGGCGCGCGACGCGCGCGGCGTCCTGGGGGTGCTCGAGGTCGGCGACGACCACGGTGAACTCGTCGCCTCCGAGCCGGGAGATGCCGCCGACGTCCCGCGGCCGCGCGGCGGCCCCCTGCGTCAATCGCCCGATCGAATCGCCCCCGCGGACGGCGGACCGCAGTCGATCGGCGACCTCGGTCAGCAGGACGTCGCCGCTCGAGTGACCGAGCGAATCGTTGACCATCTTGAATCGATCGATGTCGAGGAAGAGCAGCGCCATCGGCCGGTCGACCCGGCGGCAGCGCTCGATCGCCTTGTCGATCTGCTCGCGGAAGAGCTCCCGATTGGGAAGCCCCGTCAAGGCATCGAAGTAGGCGAGATTGCGGATCCGGCTCGCCGCCTCCCGCTCGCTCGTGATGTCGCGCACGATCACCTGCGCGCCGCCGTCGGGCAGACGCGACGCGGACAGCTCCGCCCAGAACCAGGGATCCTCGGCGATGCGCTTCATGCGACAGACCACGCGCGCCGCCATGCCCGAAGCCAGGGCGTCGAGGTCGAGGGATTCGCGTTCGACGTCCTCGGGATGACAGAGATCGACGATCCGACAGGCGACGTCGGCCTCCGGCGCGTGACCGAGCAGGCGAAGGGCGGCGGGATTCGAAACGAGGATGCGGCCGTCGGGACCGATCAGGATCACGCCGCAGGAAACCTGCTCGAACAGGGCCTGGTAACGCCCGTCTTCCGGCCCGGTCCGTGCATCCGGTGCGGGAAACCCCTTGGCGGAATCGTGGTGCAAGAAGAGGCTCGCTTCGCGCGGAGGAAATCGCGCCGCTCCCAGCATCGGTCGTCGAGCGTGCCGAAGCAATCGGCGGATCCGGGGGAAGCTGCTCGTGGAAACGCCCGATCGGCTCGCGCCCGGCTCAGTCCTCGCCGCCGGAGAGCACGGGATCGTAGTAGCGGCGACGCGCCGGAATCTGCCAGAAATGGTCGTCGGGAACGTCGAAGGCGCGGCGGCCTTCCGGGTCGGGGATCGGGGCCGGCAGCCAGGCCGTCAGAAATCCGTCGCGGCCGCGGCCGTGGTGGACACAGCCGGTGTCGAGGCCGCGGAGGCCCGGGGCGACGTGCAGCCCCTGCCGCGACCAGTGGCCGTAGACGATGCCGAAGGCGTGGCCGCGCTCGGACCAGGCCGCGTGCCAGGCGCGCGCGGGCGCTTCGGGATCCTGGCTCGACCAGCGGCCGGTCTCGCTGATGCTGCGACAGCGGGTCAGTCGGCCGAGAGCATCGCGGATCGGATCGGATTCGGGATCGGCCGCGAGGAAGGCCCTGGCCGCCGTCCGGTCGCCGGCGAGCCGAGCGTGGATCGCGTCGGCGATCTCGCGAAGCGCCTCGAGCGTCCAGTCCGGATGGGAGGAGGCGTGCACCATCGCGAAGGGCTCGCCTCCGATCGCCCCTGCCTCGACCAGGGGCCGCGAGAGCAGCCAGTCGATCCACTCCCCGGCGTCGGGCGCGCCGAGGACGTCGCCGACCGAGTCGTTGCGCCCGAGCTCGCGCAGACCGAGGGCGACCTGGAGCAGATGCAGCTCGTGATTGCCGAGCACGTAGCGCCCGCGACCCGCCTCGACCTGCTCGCGGACCTGCTCGAGGGCGCGGCGGTTGTCGGGACCTCGGTTCACGACGTCCCCCGCCACCCAGAGCTCGAACTCGTCGCCGAAACGCGCGCGCGCGCGGGCGATCAGCGCCTCGAGCTCGTCGGCACAGCCCTGGACGTCCCCCACGAAGATCCGCTGCGGCGCGTCGGCCTCCCGCCTCACGTTCCCGCGCCTCCCGTCTCGGGCACGCAGCGGTTGGTGAGCCGCCCGATGCCCTCGATCTCGCTCACGATCGTCTCGCCCGGCTTCAGGTAGCGGCGGGGATTGCGGACGCTCCCGACGCCGCCGGGGGTCCCGGTGAAGATCAGGTCGCCCGGTCGCAGGACGCAGTAGCGCGAGAGATGGACGATCAGGTCGGGCACCCCGAAGATCAGGTTCTTCGTCGACGAGTCCTGGACCGACTCGCCGTCGATCCAGCAGCGGAGCTTCATCTCGTCCCGGTCGGCGAACTCGTCCAGGGAGACGAGGGCGGGCCCGATCGGCCCGAAGGCCGGCGCGGACTTCCCGAGGCTGAACTGCGGCGGCTTGTCGGCGAACTGGAGTGCCCGATCGGAGACGTCCTGGCCGACGCAGAAGCCCGCGACGTGCTCCCAGGCGCTCGACGCGCGCACCCGATGGGTCTCACGGCCGATCACGACGACCTGCTCGACCTCCCAGTCGACCCGATCCGACGTCAGCGGGACGTCGGCGCAGGGCCCCGCCAGGCAGCTCGGAAACTTCGTGAACACCATCGGCTGGGCGGGGATCGGGAGCCCCGCCTCCTCCGCGTGGTCCCGGTAGTTGAGTCCGATCGCGAAGACCTGGGTCGGCCTCGGCACGGGCGGCCCGAGGCGTTCGGGCAGAATCAGCCGGCCCGCGTCCCCGACCGTCTGCTCCGACGCTAGGCGACGGAGCTCCGGCCAGGCGGCGAAGGCCCCCATCGGATCCGAGGGGATGCGGCCCTGGCTCGCCTGCTCGACGTCGACGAAGCGCCCGACCACGTCGAGTCCCAGCCGTCCTTCGAAATTGACCACCCGCATGCCCTGCTTCCTCCCCGGCTTTTCCGGGCCAGCCCCGGACCGGCCCGGTCGCGATCCTACCGACTCCGGCGGCGGATGGCGGGTCGGTGTACCCTCCGGCCCGCATCGACCGAGGGGACGGGTGGGACGTCGAATCATCATCTGTGACGGAGCCGAGAGCGCGCGCCTCTGGAGCCGCATCGGCGCCGACCTCTCCGAGGAGCTCACGTGGGTCCCACGCGAAGGCGAGGGCCGCTCGCGTCCGCCGGGCTTCCGCATCCTCCAGGGCGGCCTCGACGAGGGCGCGATCGCGAAGCTCGAGCCGAAGGCCGACGAGGAATACGCCCTCGTCAGCGACGACGGTCCCTGGACGCGGCTCGCGGTCCGCGAGATCCGCAAGCTCGACGAGGAAGCGTCGATCCTCGTGCTCTCCGACGCGCTCACCCAGGATGATCTCCCGGACCACCCCTCGCTTCGCCGCACCGGCTGGAAGACCCTGATCCGCGACGACATCAACGAGGAGTTCGACCACCTCGCGAACCTCCACCGCGTCGCCAAGATCCGCCGTCTGCTCGACGACCGCGAGCGCATCGCGATCCTGCTCCAGCCCGATCCCGATCCCGACGGCATCGCCTCTGCCTACGCGCTCCGGACGCTGCTCGGCCGCAAACGCACGACGGCGCCGATCGTCTCGTTCGGCGAGGTCCAGCGCCCCGAGAACCAGGCGCTGTGCGAGGCCGTCGGCATCGACGTCAAGGTCATCGCGCCCGACGAGATCGCCGACTACGACGGTCTCGTACTCGTCGACGTCCAGCCCAACGTCTTCGGCGAGGATCCGCCGGCGCGCCTCTCGATGGTCGATCTCGTCGTCGACCATCATCCCGAGCGCTCGGGCTACGACGCCGTGATCCGCGACATCCGGACGAGCTACGGCGCGACCTCGTCGATCGTGACCGAGTACCTACGCGCGACCGGCAGCGAGATCAACGCGAAGCTCGCGACCGCGCTCCTCTACGGCATCAAGAGCGATACCCAGTACCTCGGTCGCGAGACGAGCCGGCGCGACATGCAGAGCTTCGCGTTCCTGCACGCGTCCCACAGCCCGGCGCTGCTGCGCCGCATCGAGCGCCCGGCGCTGCCGCTGCCCGGCCTGCGCGCGCTCGGTCGGGCGCTGGCGCGGGCCGAGGTGCGCGACGGAATCCACATGCTCGTGCTCGGCCGCGTGCGCGAGGACGTGATTCCGCAGGTCGCCGACATGGCGCTGCAGGCGCAGGGCGCGGAGTGGGCGATCGCGGTCGGCACGGTGAATCGCGACATCGTGTTTTCGGTGCGCAACGTCGGCTACGTCCGGGCGGCGGGAGAAGTCGTGCGGGCCGTCGTCGAGGGGCTCGGCGTCGGCGGGGGTCATCGCTCGATGGCGAAGGGCATCATCCCGCTGAAGGCCTTCCGCGAGGTCTACGGCCGCGCCGACCAGCGCCAGATCAAGAGCGCGCTCTACGACGCCTTCGTCCGCGCCATCCACGACGACGACTGAAGGCGCCTCGCCGCCGAGTCCGCCGGAGCCCTGCATGCCCCGCCCGAAAGCCCTCTCGCCGGATCAGATCGACGCGGCCCTCGAGAGCCTGCCCGGCTGGTCCCTCGTCGACGGCAAGCTCCACCGCGAGCTGCGCTTCCCGAGCTTCCAGCAGGCCTTCGCCTTCATGGCCGAGGCCGCGCTCCACGCCGAGAAGCTCGACCACCACCCCGAATGGTCGAACGTCTACGGCCGCGTCGTCGTCGATCTCGTCACCCACGACGCCGGCGGACTCACGGAGCTCGACCTCGAGCTCGCGAAGCGGATGAGCGCGATCGCCGACCGCTGAGCACGGGTCGACGGTCATCGTTCGCCGTTCGCCGTTCGACGTTGACC
>JBIPOQ010000512.1:0-3061 GCA_044379055.1 Myxococcota bacterium | reverse complement strand
CCTGCCCGTCCCCGGCTTTCTCCCGGGCTTGCGCGCGCTCTGCGACGAGTTCGGGGCGCTGCTCGTCTTCGACGAGGTCATGACCGGATTCCGTGTCGCCCGGGGCGGGGCCCAGCGGCTCTACCGCGTGAAGCCCGACCTGACGACACTCGGCAAGGTCGTCGGGGGCGGTCTCCCGGCTGCGGCCTACGGCGGCCGGCGGGATCTCATGCTGCGGATCGCGCCGGCGGGCGACATCTATCAGGCCGGCACCCTCTCGGGCAATCCGTTGGCGGTCGCTGCTGGCCTCGAAACCCTGCGACTGCTCGAGGCGAAGGGCGTCTACGAAGCCCTCGCCGGGACCTCCCGAGCCCTCGCGACCGGCCTCGAGTCCCTGGCGCGGGAGCAGGGCATTCCGTTCTGTGCGTCGAGCGTCGGCGGGATGTTTGGCTTCTTCTTCCATCCCGGTCCGGTCGAGTCCTTCGCGCAGGCGCAGCAAAGTGATGCAGCTCGCTTCCGTCGCTTCTTCGCCTCGATGCTCGAATCGGGCATCTATCTGGCGCCTTCGCCCTATGAGGCCGCTTTCGTGTCCCTCGCGCACCGTCCCCGCGACGTCGATCGGACCCTCGAAGCCGCCCGCAAGGCCTTCGCCCGCAGCATCCGGGCGCGTTGAGCCCCGGGAACGATGGGGCTAAGCTGCGCGCCGGTTTCCAGGCCCCCGACCCAGGAGACCGCTTGAACGAGCCGCCCGAACGCCCCGGAAGACCTCACGAGGACCGCGAACGGGGTCCGGGCCGCGGGAAGCGCGCGGCGGGATCGGCCGCCCAGGACGCCTATCAAGGGGCGTTCGAGGCGGTGATGGCGGTGCTCGTCGGTGCCGGGCTCGGGTACTGGGTGGACCTCCGCTGGGAGTCGACACCCATCGGTGTGATCTCGGGCGTGGTGATCGGGTTCGCGGCGATGGTCGTCCGGTTGCTGCGGCTCGGTCGGGAGCTGGTGCCGCAGTCGGTGCCGGAGTCGAAGGCGGGATCGTCGGGCGACCGGAAGGGCGAACCGGGGAGGGTCCCGAAGCAGGCCGGCGGATCGGCCCGTACAACGGGGGCCGGGTCCCCGACCGGCGCCGCGGTGGACAGCGACGACGCCGACGAGCTCGGGGAGTCCGACCGCGGGCCGGGCGAGACGCCGGGCCTGATCGACATCTGGGGCGATGACGCGCCGGATGAGCGGGACTGAGCTGGGGTCGAGCGTAAGGGTCGCGCGTAAGCGTAAGGGTAAGGGTAGAGAGTACGAGTCGAGCGTGAAGAAGTTGTCTCTGGCCAAGGTCGAGCAGTGGAATCTCGGGTTGTCGGTGAGTGCCGTCGCGGCCTCGCTCGCGCTCGCGACGCCGCATTTCGCGACGAGCCTGGCGGCGGGCGCGTTTCTCGAGGCCGTGAATCTCGGTGCGCTGCGCCGCTCGGCGCTGGCGTTCTTCGAAGGACGGATGTCGGGCAGCTGGCAAGGGACGTTCGCGCTGCGCTTCCTCGGCCTCGGCGTCGCGATCTTCCTGAGCCTGCACGTCGGGGCGAACCCGGTCGCGCTCCTGATCGGCATGTCGATCGCCATGCCCGCCGTCCTGATCGACGCCTGGCTGAACCGGCCCCCGATCCTCGATGCGGCGACCCTGCCCGTCTTCCTCGACGACCTCGAGGCGGGCGACGCCTCCGATGAGAAGAGAGCAGACCGCGGCGGCATCGAGCCCGACGCCGCTCGCTGGGCCGCGGGCGACGAGCGCACCACGGCGATCTCCGACCTCCAGATCCTGGGCGCGCTCTTCCGGAACCGGGTCACGTCGCAACCGAGCGAAACGCTGCTCGCGAGCGAGCGCCTGGAAACCCCAACTTCGGCAACCCCGCAGTCGACCCCCGTCGATGCGGCGCCCGACGAGACGAGTCGATGAACCTCTTCGAAACGATTGCCCATCAACTCCACGTCGAGTGGATCTATCTCTCGGCGCTGGTCGCCGCGGGGCTGCTCGTCGTCGCGGGCCTCGCCGTCCAGCGTGCCGTCGCGGGCGAAGGGCGAGGCGTGCTGCCCGAGGAGGGCGTGTCGGTCCGCAATCTGTTCGAGGTCATCATCGAGGCCCTCGGCGATCTCGGACAGACGACGATCGGCGACGAATGGCGGAAGTACTTTCCGGTCGTCGGCACGATCTTCTTCTTCGTGCTCGTCTCGAACGTCATGAACCTGATCCCCGGCATCCCGGGCACGACCGCGAACCCGAACGTGGCGTACGCCTGGGGTCTGATCTCCTTCCTCGTCTACAACATCGTCGGCATCCGCGAGCACGGCTGGAAGTACATCTATCAGTTCATGGGTCCGTCGCTCTGGAATGCCCACATCGGCGGGCACCACTACCACGTCCGTCTGCTGGCCCCGGTCTTCCTCCCCCTCGAGATCGTGCTCCACTTCGCGCGGATCCTGACCCTGGGCATCCGCTTGATGGCCAACATGTTCGCCGACCACACGGTCGTCGTGATCTTCCTCGGCCTCGTGCCGGCGATGATCCCGGCGATTTTCATGGGGCTCGGCATCCTCGTCAGCTTTCTCCAGGCCTTCGTGTTTGCGCTTCTGACGATGATCTACATCGGCCAGGCGCTGCAGGAGCCGCACTAGCCGACGGCTCGCCGACGGCTCGGCTCGTTTCGTTCGCTCTCTTCGTCAATCTCCATCCGAGAAGGAAAATCAGCATGCGTCGTTCCGTCCGCGCCCTCGTCTGGGCCCTCGTCCTCTTCTTCGTCCCGGCCGTCGCCTTCGCGGCGGACGGCTCCAGCGCCGGCGGCATCGCCATCGGCGCCGGGATCGCGGTCGGGATCACCGGCCTCGGCTGCGGCATCGGTCAGGGCATCACCGCCGCGAACACGACCGCCGGCATCGCCCGCAACCCGGGCGCCGCGGGCGCGATGTTCGTCAACTTCATTCTCGGCATGGTGCTCATCGAGTCGATCGCCATCTACGGGCTCGTCATCGCGATCATGCTCCAGGGCAAGATCTGATCTCGGCCTCGCCGCTCCGCTCGGGGCGGCGGGGGCGTGCTCGCACGTCG
>JBIPOQ010000510.1:0-3063 GCA_044379055.1 Myxococcota bacterium | reverse complement strand
ACCGATCCCGAGCAGATCACCCGGATCGTCGTGCGCCTCGCGATGGCGGCCCTGCTCGGCGGACTCGTCGGGCGCCAGCGGGAGAGGATGCGCAAGGCAGCCGGGGCACGAACCCACATGCTCGTCGCGATGGGCGCGGCGCTCTTCGTGCTCGTGCCGGAGCAGGGCGGGATGGCGCTGGGCGACCTGAGCCGGGTGGTCCAGGGGATCATCGCGGGAATGGGCTTTCTCGGTGCGGGTGCGATCCTGAAGAACCAGTCCGAGCTGAGCATCGTCGGCCTCACCACGGCGGCCGGGGTCTGGATGACGGCGGCGATCGGGGTTGCCTGCGGTCTGGGACGCGAATCGACCGCTCTGATCAGCACGGTCCTCGTCCTGTTCGTGTTCGCCGTGGTTCCGAAGGTGACGGCGCCCAGCGAGTCGTGATGGCCTTCGTTCGCGCCAGCGAACGCCGTGCGCACGACGCGATCGGAATTCGGGCGGACGTCACGATTTCGTCACCCTTCGCGCCTTCCGTGTAGATTTCGTGGAGGGTTCTTCCTCCGTGTGGTCATTCGATCGCCAATCGCGACGAGTAGTGTGCAGCCGCCTTTCATCGGTTCGCCCCCGCCACGCTCGAGCGGGAGACGCCGGCCGATCGGCGCCGACTCCACGCATCGACTCCCGGAGGTTCACGCATGTTCCGTCCCGTCCTGGCCCTCGCCTCGCTTCGAACCGCGGTCTTCGCCGCGGTGACTTCTTCGCTCGCTCTCGGCGCATCGGCCGAGCCCACGGTGCAGCGACCCGACAAGCCCGTCGGGTACTTCCGCCATCTCTCGACCTTCGACGTCATCGCAGGCAATGGCTCTGCGGTCGCCGAGATCATCGATTTCAGCTTCGACGAGCGACAGCTCGTCTATACGGATGCACCGAGCGGACAGATCGGCTTCGTCGACATCAGCGTCCCCGGCGCCCCGGTCGGACAGGGAACGCTCGACGTCGGCGGCGAGCCGACGAGCCTGATCTTTCGGGAGCCCTGGTTGCTCGTGGCCGTCAACACGTCGTCGAGCTTCACCGCACCGTCGGGCGACCTCGTGGTGGTCCGTCGCGCCGATCGTCAGATCGTGGCGCGCCTGCCGCTCGGCGGTCAGCCCGATGCCATCTCGCTCGCGCCCGATCGGAAGCGGGCGGCGATCGTGATCGAGAACGAGCGCGACGAAGCGCTGGCCAGTGGCCTGCTGCCGCAGCTGCCGAGCGGCCGCCTGGTCGTCGCCGAGCTGAAGGGTTCTCCGACGCAGTGGGCGATCCGAGAGGTCGATCTCTCGCCGGTCGCCGCCGCTGCGGCCAACGGTCAGGATCTCGAGCCCGAGTTCGTCGACGTGAACGATCGGAACCTCGCCGTGGTGACGTTCCAGGAGAACAACCACATCGCCGTCGTCGACCTCGTGCGGCGGACCGTCGTCAGCCAGTTTCCGGCCGGATCGGCCGCGCTCTCGGGGATCGACGTCGCACGCAACGGGGCGATCGAGCTGACCGGAAGCCTCCTGAAGCGGCGTGAGCCGGACGCGGTCGCCTGGATCGATCGCGACTCGTTCGCCACCGCGAACGAGGGCGACTATGCGGACGCGGATCGTATCGAGGGCGGAAGCCGCGGCTTCACGATCTTCAACGTCGACGGGACGGTCGAGTTCGAGTCGGCCGGATCGTTCGAGACCTGGCTCGTCCGGTCGGGTCACCACAACGAGAGCCGTGCCGGCGGAAAGGGCAACGAGCCGGAAGGCATCGAGATGGGCACCTTCGGCGGCCGAAAGCTCCTCTTCGTCGGTTCCGAGCGCGCGAACGCGGTCGGCGTCTACGACGTGACCGAAGGCCAGGCATCGCCGCTGCAGATCCTGCCGACCGGGATCCGGCCCGAGGGACTGAAGGCCGCCTCGCGGCGTGGCCTGTTCGCGGCCTCGACCGAAGCGGCCGCGGCAGCGGTGGGCATTCCGACCATGATCACGCTCTACGGCCTCGCGCCCGACCCGATCGCGGAGTATCCGATGATCGAGTCGGCCGACGAGGCGGGGACGCCGGGCTCGCCGGTCCCGTGGGCCGCGCTGTCGGGCCTCGTCGGAGATCCGAGCGATCCGAACACGCTGTACGCGGTCAGCGACTCCGCTCTCGCTCGCGGGTACATCTATACCCTCGACGTCTCGGCTCGACCGGCGCGCATCGTTCGGCGCCTCGAGGTGACGGGCGCGACGGGGCTCGACCTCGAGGGCATCGCGGTCGGGCCGGACGGCAATTTCTGGGTCGCCAGCGAGGGGACGGCCGCTACGACGCGCAACCGCGTGCTGAAGGTCGACCGCGCCAGCGGTGCGGTCCTCTCGACGATCGGTCTGCCCGATGCGCTCGAGGTCGGACGTCGCAGCAACGGCTACGAGGGGCTCGCGGTCGCGGGCAGTGCGGGAGCCGAGATCGTCTACGTCGCGATCCAGCGCGCATGGCTGAACGGCACGGGCGATACGGACGGGGTCGACACCAAGCTCGGCCGCTACGACGTCGCGACGGGGGCCTGGGGCTTCGTCCGCTATCCGTTCGAGCCGATCGGCGGCGGAGACTGGATCGGCCTCTCCGAGATCACGCTGCTGCCCGACGGCAGCTTCGCGCTCATCGAACGCGACAAGGGCTGGGGACCGACGACCGGCTTCAACGCGGAGCTGAAGGCGCTCTTCCAGGTCGATCTCGCCGGAGCGGAGTTCCGGTCGTTCGACGATCCGAACGGTCTCGTCACCGTCGAGAAGACCCTCCTGCGGGATCTTCTGCCTGACCTTGCAGAGAACAGCATCTGGACGCCCGAGAAGGTCGAGGGCTTCGCCGTCGGCGCGGACGGCCAGGCTTGGACCGTGACCGACAACGACGGGCTCAGCAGCGCCACGGGCGAGACGCTCTTCCTCGATCTCGGCGATCTCGCCGACTTCTAGACCGCACCGGACATCGGGCGGCGTCCGCGATGGACGCCGCCCGATGCGCGGTCTCTTCTCGGTCCGGTGCCTGCGTCCCGCAGTCGTCCCCTCCGAATCAGCGCTTGCGAAGGACCTT
>JBIPOQ010000511.1:0-3063 GCA_044379055.1 Myxococcota bacterium | reverse complement strand
GACGGCGCCCTGGGACAACCCCCAGACGGCGACGATGTACACGCCCGTCGTCTGGAAGACGCGGCGTCTCCTCGCCTCTTCGAAAAGGTCCCTGAGTCCCCGGGCCAATGACGACTCCCCGTGGCCTGCGCGATCGAGAATGAGACCGAGTCTATCAGCGGGTCGATCGCCCTCAACCGGCCTCGCCGCGCAGCCCTTCGATCGGCGAGCGCGTCGGCGCCGTCACGGCCGTCGCCCCGCCGACGAAGGCCGTGATGCCGAAGGCCGCGAGCGCGAGCCCGGCGAGGTCGACGAGCGGCGGGTCGAAGGGCAGATCGAAGACCCACCAGACGAGCCCGGCCGCCGCGACGAGGGCGGCCAGGCCCCCGACGAGGGCGGCGAGCGCGGCCAGCGCGACGGCCTCGGCGACCGCGATCCGCCGCAGGAGCGCGCGCGACGCGCCGAGCACGCGCAATAACAAGGCTTCCCGGGCCCGCTCCCGGCGGGCCGCGAGGGAGGCCGCGACGAGGATCGCGAGCCCCGTCGCGAGCGTGAAGAGCGAGAGCACCCGGACCGCGACCCCGATCTGCTCGAACATCGAGTCGAGGGAGCGCAGGATCAGGGTCGCATCGAGGGCGGACACGTTCGGAAAGCCGACGACCACGTCGCGCTGGAGCGCGGCGCGGGCCGTCTCGTCGGCGAGATGGGCGAGCAGGACGCGGGTCTGGGGGGCCCCCTCGAGGGCCGCGGTCGGGAACACCACGAAGAAATTCGTCGCCATCCGGCCCCAGTCGACGTGGCGCAGGTTGGCCACGACGGTCTCGACCTCGACGCCCTGGATCTGCCAGACGAGCGGATCGCCGACGCCGACCCCGAGCGACGCCGCGAGGTCGTCCTCGAGGGAGATCGGAAACGGCCGGTCGTCCGGGCCGACCTGACCGGGGACCCACCACGCGCCTTCGACGACCTCCTCGCTGTCGCGGGGCCGGTCGTGATAGGTGAGCTGGTATTCGCGCTGCAGGGCCCAGCGGCGATCGCGCGAGATCGTCTCGTCGGCGAGCTGCTGCTCGCGCGCGACGCCAGCGACGGCCGCGAGGCGGGCGGCGACGATCGGCGCGCGATCCGTGAGGCGGGCGCCGTGGCGGACGAGGAGCGCCTCGAGTCCCGACTCCTGATCGGTCTGGACGTCGAAGAGCACGACGTTCGGCCGATCGGGACGGGCGTCGACGGCGAGCTGGGTCAGGACGTTGTGCTCGACCGCGTGGATCGTCCCGATCACGAACAGCGCGAAGCCGATCGCGATCGTCGTCGGGAGGGTGTGATTGCGCGGGCGCGAGAGATTCGCGATGCCCTGACGCGCCCAGAAGGCGAGACCCCGCGGCGGATGCCGCTGCAGGATCCGCATCAGTCCCAGCGCCGCGCCGCCGAGCAGCGCGATGCTCGCGAGGGTCCCGGCCGCGAACGCGGCGCCGATCGGCACGCTCCGCGCCTGGGCGATCGCCACGACCCCGATCGAGAGCGCGACGACGATCGCGATCGCGATCCGTCCGATCCGCCGCTTCTCGGACGGATCGCCGAAATCCGCCCGCAGCGCCCGCAGCGGAGCGACCGCCGCGAGATCGAGGATCGGCCCGAGCGCACACGCGAGCGTCGCCCAGACCGAGAGCAGGCAGCCCGTCGCAATGGCCGCCGGCGAGAGCGAGAGCGAGACGTCGACGGGCAGCAGATCGCGAAACACGAAGGGCAGCGCCGCGAGGATCGGCAGGCAGACGACGACGCCCAGGGCTCCGGCCGCGAGCCCGAGGACGAGGGCAAGACCGCCGTGGATCGCGAGCACGTCCCCCGGCGTCGCCCCGATCGAGCGCAGCAGCGCGACCGCATCGAGCTTCTCCTGCACGAAGGCGCGCATGCCCGCCGCGACGCCGATGCTCCCGAGCAGGAGCGCCGCGAGCCCGACGAGCCCGAGGTAGCGGGTCAGCAGCCCGAAGGCCTCGGAGAGCTCCTCCTGGTAGCTCGAGAGGGTCTGGGCGCGGATCCGGCGGTTCGCGAGGCCCTCCTCGTTCGCCTCGAGCCAGGCGTCGGCCGCGCCGTCGGGCAGCGCGAAATAACGCAGATGGGTCACGAGGCTGCCGACGGTGAGGAGCCCGGTCCGGTCGAGGTCGCGCTTCGTCAGGAAGACACGCGGTGCGACCTCGGCCTGGAAGCCGAAGCGCCCCGGCGCCTTCACGATCCCCGCCACGACCTCGAACGACTCGCTGCCGATGCGGAGCCGGTCGCCGACCGCGAGATCGAGCTGGATCATCAGGCTCGTGTCGACGAAGACGCCGAGCTCGCTCCGCCCGAAGCGCTCGAAGAGATGGGGCGGGTCGGTCCAGACGGCGCCGTAGAGGGGATAGTCGCCTTCGATCGCGAGCAGATCGACGAGACGACTGCGCTCGGAACGCTCGGCCAGCACCATCGATCCCAGCCGGGTCACCTGCGTCGGCGGCGCGAGCGCCTGGGCCTCGATCGGCCCGAGCAGCTCGGCCGCTTCGAGGCCGAAGGCATCGCGGCTCTCGAGCCGGAGATCCGCGCCGAGCAGCTCCTTCGAGCGCAGGGCGACCGCGTCGTTCACCGCCTCCCGCAGCGCGTGGAGGCTCATGACCACCGCGATCCCGATCGCCATGCACGCGCCGTAGAACCCGAATCGCCGCACCGCGAAGCGCAGCTCGCGGCGCAACATGGCCGCGACGAAGCGGCCCCTCACGCGCACGTTTCGATCCGTGCGATGCGTCCGGCGGCGAGGTGGACGACGCGATGGGCGCGGCGGGCGAGCTCGAGGTCGTGGGTCACGATCACGAGGGTCGTCCCGCGCTGGGCGTTCAGCTCGAACAGCAGATCGGCGATCTCCTGGCCCGTCGCGCGATCGAGATTGCCCGTCGGCTCGTCCGCGAAGAGCACCCGGGGCTCGTTCGCGAAGGCGCGGGCGATGCCGACGCGCTGCTGCTCGCCCGCCGACAGCCCCTGCGGCGAGCTGCGCTCGCGCGTCAAAAGGCCGACCCGCTCCAGCGCGGCGCGCACGCGCACGGCGATCTCGGCGCGCGG
>JBIPOQ010000509.1:0-3068 GCA_044379055.1 Myxococcota bacterium | reverse complement strand
AAGCGGATCGCCGCCCTGCTGCCCCCCGGCATCGAGCCGGCGGACACGTCCTTCGTCCACGTCTCGATCTACAACGTGCCGGTCTCCGACGAGCCGGAGTACGGCGTCGTCGTCAAGGTCGACGCTTCCTATCGCGGCACCAAGGGCGGCTATGCGCTCGCCTACGGCATCGACCAGGAATCCGCCGTCTACATCAGCAAGGACACGAACGGACAGCCGAAATTCCTCGCCGAGATCGAGTATTTCCGCAACGGAGACGTCGTGCGCGCCCGCTGCACGCACCACGGCTACACGTTCCTCGAGTTCAAGGGCAGGGCGACCGGTCCGGCCCCGTTGCCCGGCGCCTTCACGGATCGCGACTACTGGATCAAGGTCTCGCGCGCCGTCGGCTTCGCCGAGAAGAGCTACGACTTCCCGCCCCACGTCGTCGTCGTGAAGGCCGACTACGAACCGATCCACCGCGTGGACGTCGAGGGGGAGCTGCGCCTGCTCGAGAGCCCCTGGGATCCGATCGCCGAGCTGCTCCCGGTCCGCGGCGCGGTCCGGGCGCAATTGACCCTCGACCGGGGCACCGCGCGCTCGATCACCCTCGAAGGCCCCCTCGATCCCGATGCCTTCTGGCCGCACGTCGACACGATCGGCAGCTCGCGCTGGCCCGGATCCCGCGGCGGCCCGAAGCGACCCGCATGACCCGATCGGAGTCGGGCGGTGGTCGCGGGGCGCAACCCCAGGCCGGCCCGGCTCGACCTTCAGCTCGACCGCCGACTCGCCGCCCCCGACCTCAACCCCCCGACGAGAGGAACATCCCATGCACGATCTCGTGATCAAGAACGGACAGGTCATCGACGGCACCGGCCGCCCCGGCACGCGCGCCGACGTCGCCATCTCGAACGGCCGCATCACCGAAGTCGGCGCCGTCTCCGGCGCCGCGCGCGAGACGATCGACGCCGAGGGTCGGATCGTGACCCCCGGCTTCGTCGACATCCACACCCACTACGACGCGCAGGCGACCTGGGATCCGCACCTCCTGCCCTCGGGCTGGCACGGCGTCACGACGATGGTCGCGGGCAATTGCGGCGTCGGCTTCGCGCCCGCCGCGCCCGATCGCCGCGAGTGGCTGATCGCGCTGATGGAAGGTGTCGAGGACATCCCGGGCGCGGCGCTCTCGGAGGGCATCCGCTGGAGCTGGGAGACCTTCCCGCAGTATCTCGATGCGCTCGAGAAGTCGCAGCTCGCCGTCGATCTCGGCACCCACGTGCCCCACGGCGCCGTGCGCGCCTATGTGATGGGCGAGCGCGGCGCGAAGAACGAGGCGGCGACGTCGCAGGACATCGAGCAGATGTACGCGATCGTGAAGGAGGGCCTGCTCGCGGGCGCCCTCGGCTTCTCGACCTCGCGGACGATGGGCCACCGCGCCCTCGACGGCGAGCCGGTGCCCGGCACCTTCGCTCAGGAGGACGAGCTCTTCGGCATCGGCCGCGCGCTGAAGGACACCGGGCTCGGTGTGTTCGAGCTCGCCAACGCCGGCGCGGCCGGCGATGCCGGCGGCGACGGCGCGGACGCGGCGCTCAAGGAGATCGACTGGATGCAGCGACTCTCGGTCGAGACCGGTCGGCCGGTCTCGTTCACGGTGCTTCAGTTCGACTCGCGCCCGAATCAGTGGCGCGACTTGATGAAGACCTGCGAGCAGAGCGCGAAGCAGGGGGGCAACGTGATCGCACAGTTCGCGGCGCGGCCCTTCGGCATCCTCGTCGGCCATCAGACGACGGCGAATCCGCTGCTGAGCCGGCCCGCCTACGTCGAGATCGCGAGCCTTCCGCTCCCCGAGCGCGTCAAGCGCCTGCGGGATCCGCAGGTCAAGGCGCGCATCCTGTCGGCGGAGCGCGTCGGCGAGCCGGGCTGGGGCAGCATGCTCGACAATCCGGCGATCTACGCGCGGCTCTTCCCGATGGGCGATCCGCCGGACTACGAGCCCAGCGCCGACAAGAGCCTCGCGGCGATCGCCGCGCGCGAGAATCGCTCGGCCGAGGAGCTCCTCTACGAGCACATGCTCCGCGACGAGGGCCGCGAGCTCCTGCTCCTGCCGTTCTTCAACTACTCCGATGGCGATCTCGAGCCGTTCCGCGAGATGCTCGACAGCGAGCAGACGGTCCTCTCGCTCGGGGACGGCGGCGCGCATTGCGGCGTGATCTGTGACGCGTCGCTGCAGACCTTCATGCTGACCCACTGGGCGCGGGATCGGACGCGCGGTCCGAAGATCCGGGTCGAGCACGCGGTGCACCGCATGACGCAGCACACCGCGCAGGTCTACGGCCTGCTCGATCGCGGCGTCATCGCGCCCGGCTACAAGGCCGACCTGAACGTGATCGACTTCGCGGGACTCACGCTCCACCGACCGCAGATGGTCTTCGATCTGCCGGGCGGGGCCCGACGACTGATCCAGCGGGCCTCGGGCTACGAGAAGAAGATCGTGAGCGGTCGTGTGGTGATGGAGCACGGCGAGCCGACCGGGGCGATGCCCGGGCGATTGCTGCGCGGCGCGCAGCCGCGACCGCGCGCCTGAGGCTCGATCGGCGCCGATCGAGGGAGCTCGGACGGCTGGCGTCCGGGCTCACGGACCCGCAGCTCGGCGGCGATTTCGCGTTCGACGACGTTGTTCGTCCCCCCGTCCAGGGGGCCCGGGCAACCTACGCTTGTGGCCTTTTTGTCCCAGCTTGGATTGCGTCGCCCGCAGGGGTATCGCTCTGGTCGATCCGGTGGCATCCTGCGCCCCGGCGCGATTGCCCGTTGGAAAAATCGAGAGCCTCGAGAGCGAATGGTAAAAATTGACCAAGTCGATTAGACTTCCTGCCGACAACAGGATCGGGGAAGTCTGATCGGGGTCCGGGTGGGGGCCCGGAAGGTGAGGTCTGGAGAGCCGACGTCGCTTCCGTTCGGGAAACGTCCTGAACGAGGTGCATCGCGCTCTCGGGCCCGTCGGAAGGTGAAGACGGACGTGTCGAATTCCAGCTCGCAGGCGCTCGAACGAGCCGTGGTCGCCCTGATGCGACCGCTGGTTCGTCTCGTCC
>JBIPOQ010000508.1:0-3078 GCA_044379055.1 Myxococcota bacterium | reverse complement strand
CAGCTGAGTGCAGAGGACGTGGAGGCGTCGATGCAATAATGAGGCTGGCCGGTGTCGGCTCGATCACGTAGTGGCGCTCGACGAGCTCCATCTGCGTCGCCTGGTCCTGGAATACGCTGCTTACTCCAGCGAGGATGGTGTGGACACTCGCCTTCGGGATGCGCCACGGCGCCGATCCGTTGAGTGTCGCACTTCGCTTCGAGGAGCGGCCGCGACCCACTGGCTCCCTCACGGACCAAGCTGGCCATTCCCTACGCTGAGATCCCCAGCCCGCCGAGAGGATATTCAGCTCGACGCCCAGATCCCGCGGAAACTAGACTCGCCGATCGGCGACGACGACGACCGCGTTTGAGAGCTGCGCGGCCATCGCATGGGCCTCGTCTTCACGGGACAGACATCGCCATCGGCGAAGGTCTCGGTCACCTGCGAATTCCCTCGAAAATGATTGGACGTTCGTCCGAGTAGGCTATCGGAGATCGAGGCGCTGGATCGGGCGACCTGGAGGCCCGTCGTTCTCGCACGCCTAGGCTCACCCCCTGGCGACGGATTGCGAAGAACGGAAAGCTCGGGCGTGGCGCGACCAGCGCTCCGGGGACGAACCGCTGATGATCTATCCACCCTACCCGCTCCAAGAGGTCTGCGATCGCCCGTCGAAAGGGTTCCGTCTGTTGAGCGACGCCGCGCGGATCGCCCTGCGGACCTCGGCGACGCGTCCGACCAGGCTCTTCCCGGCTTTCTCGCTGGCGATCCAGCTGCTCGGCCGCGAGCAGTTCCAGAGAAGCGAGATCCGGCGCCTCCAGCTGATCGAGCATGCGCTGGCGGGGAGACCGTTTCCGGCCGTGAGCCGCCGGGCGATGGACCGTATCGCCGAATCATTGAATCCGGCCGAAGAGCGACGTCGGGTGGGCCACAAGGAGGTGTTCCGCCGCGAATGCGAACGCCTCGGCCTCGGAACGCCTCGCGGACTGGCGCACTACCTCGACGATGCGCCGGGCTGGGCCTTCGATGGTTCGGCGCCCGGAGATCCAGCGGCCTGGCGGCGCTTCTTCGCGGAGCGGTGTCCCGCAGAATTCGTGGTCAAGCCCGCGGTGGGGGGCCATGGGCGGGGCGTGCGGATGCTCTCGCGGCTGGGCCCCGACCGGTTTCAGGACGCGACGGGCACGACGTGCGATGCCGCGGATCTCGTCGCGTCCCTGCGGCGGGAAGGCCGGCGCAACGGTTTCGTGATCCAGGAGCGCATCCGCAATCGCGCCGAGCTCGAAATGCTATCCGGATCGCGTTCCCTGCAGAGCTCGCGCCTCTACACGCTTCTGGATCGAGACGGAGAGCCTCACCTGTTGTTCGGATATTTCAAGCTGATCGCCGGTTCGAATGCGGTCGACAATTTCCACTACGGCAAGACGGGCAATCTGCTCTGCATCCCGCGACTCACGGATGGACGCCTCGGGCCGGCGCTGGCTGCGAACCCCCGCGGCGATCTCTCCGCGGTCTCCCATCATCCGACCACCGGACACGAGCTCGCGGAGTTCCGGATCCCGGACTGGGCGGACGTCTGCGCGCTCGCGCGGCGCGCTGCCCGGGCGTTCGCACCGCTACGCCTGGTCGGCTGGGACATCGCCTCCACGCCGACAGGTCCCCTTCTCGTCGAAGGCAACTGGAACAACGATCCGCCGAACTTCGGGGGGCAGATCGAGGTCGTCCTCGACGGAATCCGACGCTGGACGTGATGATCAGGCTGCGGACGAAGCCTCGGTGTGGACGAGGATCCGACCACGATGCACACAGACGATCCGCGCATGGTCGGGCCGCGCCAGCATCAAGGCGGAGAGGAAGAGCAAGAGGCCTTTTCCGCACCACCGCAAAGTTCGTTCAAGTCGACTTGCCCCGGTCGGGACCTTTCCGTCGGGTGGAGCGTTCCTCGTCCGCGATTCAACCGCGAACGCGCTCGAACGGCCGCAAGCAAGTCAGCGCTCCGAGGCCCAGTCCGAGCAGGAGTGCGACCCTCGGCTCCGGGACGACGATCAGCAGCTGATATCCAGTGCCGCCGACGGCCGAGCCGTGGACGAGGAATGTCTTCCCGTCGTCCGACACGTCCCGAATCAACCCGATCTCCCAGTTCGTCGTGTCGATTCCGAGGGTCTGCAGGTAAACCTGGAACGCCATTTCGCCGCCCTCTCGCGTCCAGATCTGCGGCGCATCCGTCGGGGGGGAGGCGCCAATCCACCGCTGGTAATGTCCATAGACGAGGGAGCCGTCGGCCGACATCCCCACGCTGTAGGGTGGGGCCTCGAGGGCGTCGAGCTCCTCGTCCCACACGGTCCAGCTCACACCCGAGTCGTTGAACACGCCGAGGCTCTCGAACTCCCCCAGCGCGGATCCCGACGCGGACTCTCGCTCGCGGGTGGCCCATCCCAAACGGTTCGCGCCATCCGGACCGATATCCAGGATCTCTCGCAGCGTCCAGGGACGGCCGAGATCATCCGTTCCGGAAAGCTTCTCGAGGGCGCCATCCGCGGTCCAGCGGATCGCGTTGGTATGCCTGAAAAAGCCGCCCGGAAAATTGGGGCTCAGGGTCTCGACCCACTCGTAACCATTCGCGTAGACGGTTCCCTCGTTCGTCACCGAGACTGATTCGGTGGCATCGAAATCCGGGCCTCGATCGAGGACACGAAAACCGTCGTGGGCGCTCCACAGGAAAGCGTCGCGATCGCCCATAAAGAGGTTGGGGCCCCCTGCGCCGGCCGCATACCGACCGTTCGGCGACAGGGCAGACGGGTTGCCCAGACGCGGGCTCATGTCGGGCATGTCGAGGCGAGTCGTCGCGCTCCCATCCCGGGTCGTGATGACGAATCCGCTTTCTCTCGACAAACCCAAAAGGATCGACATGTCCGGCGAGGCGTCGAAAACCATCCGCAGCGTCGGCGATCCAGCAGGAAAGAAAGTTCCGAAGCCGGTGGGATAGCTCCAGATCCCATTCGGGGTGGCGGCTCGGACGATGGAGCCGTCCCCACTGAGGCCCGAATAGAGCATCTCCGGGCGGCCGAACTGTCCGTAGCTCGAGATCGTGTAGATCCCGGG
>JBIPOQ010000507.1:0-3086 GCA_044379055.1 Myxococcota bacterium | reverse complement strand
ATAGCCGATCAAGGCGCCGAAGAGCGCGAGCCCGATCGTCACCCCGACCCACTGCTCCGCCTGCCAGCAGATGATCGTCAGCGTCGCCGCGATGATCGCCCCGAGCCCCGAGGAGAGCCCGTCGAGCCCGTCGATCAGGTTCATCGCGTTCGTGACACCGACGATCCAGACGAGCGAGACGGGCAACATGATCCAGATCGGGACCTCGTGGGTCTGGACCGACAGGGGATCGCTGAAGAGATCGACCCGAAAGCCCGCCTGGATGGCGATCAAGGCGGCCACGATCTGAACGAGCAGCTTCACGTTGGCGCGCAGGGTGAACCGGTCGTCGAGGAAGCCGATGCCCATCAGGATCAGCGCCCCGAACACGAATCCGCTCGCTTTGGGCCAGACGTCCGGCCCGCCGGGCCAGAGGACCGACAGGATCAGGCCCGCCCCACACCCGGCCCCGACCGCGAGCCCGCCGAGCAGCGGCATCTGGGCGCGTCGCGAGACCTTGCGTTCATTGGGCCGGTCCACCGCGCCGACCGCGATCGCCAGACGCATGACGACGGGCGTCGCCAGGGCAGCGACGCCCGCGGCGAGGAGCACGATCGTGATGGCTCGCAATTCGTCCAAGCCGGATCCTCTCGATGTCGGCGGCGCGACCTACGGTCCGGCGGGCTCGGGGCCCGCTCGTCCCAGGAAAATCCGAGGGTTCAGTAATACCCGTACTGCTCGCGCGTCGCCTCGGAGCCGTTGAGGACGAGGCCGACGACGCGCCGGCGATCCAGGATGTCGAGCGCGGCCTGGACATCTTCCTTGGGCGTGACGCCCGCGCGCACCACCATCACGAGCCCGTCGCAGAGCTCCGAGATGCTCTTCGCATCCGGAAGCCCGAGACACGCCGGCGTATCGAGCACCACGCGGTCGTATCGCCGGGCGACCTCCTCGATGACGCGCCTCATCTCGGGCGAGGCGAGCAGCTCCGACGGATTGCTCGGAATCATGCGGACGGGCAGCACGTCGAGATTGATGCCGGCGACCTTGACGATCGCCTCGTCGATCGTCGCCTGGTTGAGCAGGACCTCCGCGAGGCCGACCTGCGGCTGGAGCCCCAGGGTCCAGTGGACCTTGGGCCGGCGCAGATCGCAATCGACGAGCAGGACGCTTCGCCCGACGCTCATCGCGGTCACGCAGGCGAGGTTCACCGAGCAGGTCGACTTGCCCTCTCCCGCATTCGCACTCGTCACGGCGATCGTCTTGAGCGGACGCTGGGACGCCAGGCTGTCGAGGCGACCGCGGAGGCTGCGGTACTGCTCGGCGACGTAGGAGTCCGGCTGCAGGAGCGAGATGCGACGCTTGTTCGCGTCGGAAGGCGCTTCGCCCGGAGCGCCCTTGAGCGACCCGAACATGCGCGAGAGGACGCCGGCCTTCTCCTTGCGCGCAGGCGGCGTGATGGCGGCGCCCTCGAACGCGGGCATCTCCGACGGCGCCGACTCGGCGCCCGTCGTCTTGCGCCGGCGCTCCATCTCCGCCCGCTGCAACGCTTCGTAATGTTTGGCCATGACTTCTCTTCTCCCCCGGTCCGCGACGGCGGGCCGGCAACGACTCTCTAGCTTCCGAACCGGAAGAATCGACGCAGCGAGCGACGCACGGGCGTCCGGCTCGGCTCGCGTCTGACCTCATCCTCTTCCGACTCTTCCTTGGCGACGAGCCCCAGATCCCGCGCGACCTCGCGGATCGCATCCGCGCCGATGACCGACTGCTGTCGCGCGTACCCGAGCAAGAGGGCACCGTCGCAGACGTTGTTGATGAGCCGAGGCGTCCCCTCGGTCACACGGAAGAGCTCGCGCAGCGCCTTCTTGTGGAAGAGACCGCGGCCGGTGTAGCCCGCCTTCTCGAGGCGACCCTCGACGTACTCGGCGAGCTCGCTCTCGTCGAAGGGGCGCAGATGGTGGCGCAGGGCGATCCGCTGGCGGAGCTGGCGCAGCTCCGGCTTGTCGATCAGGCCCTGCAGCTCGGGCTGTCCGACGAGCATGATCTGGATCAGCTTCGAGGTCGGCGTCTCGAGATTCGAGAGCAGACGGATCTCCTCGAGCATCTCCGTCGACAGGTTCTGGGCCTCGTCGACGATGAGCAGGACCCGCTCGTTCGCCGCGAGCTTCTCGATCAGATAGTGGTTCAGCGCGAGGAGGTATTCGGCCTTCGACTCGCGTGCCGGTCCGATGCCCAGCTCGTCGAAGAGGACGCGGAAGAACCCGAGCGGGTCGAGCCGCGGATTGAAGATGAACGCCGAATTGGTCGTCGAATCGAGCTGTCCGAGCAACGCGTGCAGGAGCGTCGTCTTGCCCGTGCCGACCTCTCCGGTCAGCATGACGAAGCCCTTCCCCGAGTTGACCGCGTAGACGAGCGTCGCGAGACCCTCGCGATGCGCCTCCCCCAGGTAGAGGAAGGACGGATCCGGCGTCATCTCGAAGGGCGCGCGCACCAGCCCGTAGTACTCGTTGTACATCGACGGCCCCTCTCGCTACCCGCGCTGCGGCTGGCCGACGACCCGCGCCTGGGGCGACGGGGACGCCGGCGCCTCGGACTCGGATTCGGCCGCGGGCGGGGGCGTCGAGCCCCCGAGCCCCCAGATGTTGACGACGAAGTAGGTCGCGCCGCCGCCGATCAGGACGAAGATCACGACCGCCGCCGCCGCGATCGATTCGCGCCAGATCCGTCGCGTCCGCTCGACCCGGTCGGACTCCAGCATGATCTGCGGCACCGAGGCCAGGACGGGGATCCCCATCGTCGTCTGCAGCTCGGTCGACGTATGGAGCGACGAGTCGGTCACCTCCGCCACCAGCCCGATGCCGACCCCCAGCGCGAGTCCCAGGATCGCGCCGAGGCTCAGCAGCAGGATGCGATTCGGCGAGCTCGGCTCGAAGGCCTCCTCCGCCGATTCGAGGATCCGGAACTTCTCGCCGAGCTGTCGTCGCTCCATGTCCGCCTGGACCCCGGCCTGCTGCAGGCGATCGCTGAAGTCCTGGTAGGTGCGGGCCAGCTGGTCGTAGTTGCGGTTCAGGGCATCGAGCCGCTCGGCGACCGAGGGGGTCGCGGCG
>JBIPOQ010000506.1:0-3092 GCA_044379055.1 Myxococcota bacterium | reverse complement strand
GGCGGGCCGCTCCGCGAACTCGATCGTCCGGACGACGAGCTCGCCGGCCCCGAGACCGGCAGCGACCTCGACCTCGCAGTG
The DNA here is from genome assembly GCA_044379055.1 of Myxococcota bacterium. GTDB lineage: Bacteria > Myxococcota_A > UBA9160 > UBA9160 > UBA4427 > UBA4427. Next base: position 3,011 of record JBIPOQ010000506.1, on the reverse strand, counting down.
GCTGACGCGAGCGGCCGCCAACACGTCCGATCGGACGCCCGCGAAGATCTCGAGCGTCGGAGACGCGGCCTGGAGGACGAGCCTCGACACCTCGCGCCCGACCGAGACCGCCGCGTCGGCCTTGGCCTTGTTGATCGCCGCCAGGGCTGCGATCGCAATGTCGAAGCTCTCGGCATGGGCCGGGGCCTCGATCCCCGCGAAGTCGGCCTCGGTCGGCCAGGGGGCGCGATGGACGCTCCGGAGGGCCGCCGGCGACGACGGCGCGAGCTCCCCGGCGAAGGCCCAGCTCCAGATCTCCTCCGTAATGAAGGGCAGGACCGGCGCGAAGAGACGGACCAGGACGGAGAGACCGAGGCGCAGGGAAGCCACGGCCGAGCCGCTCGCGAGGTCGACCTCCGTCGGATTGCGACCGGCGGGCGTGCCGGCGCCCTCGCCCCGGGCGCGCGTCTTCGTCAGCTCGAGATAGGTGTCGGTGAAGCGGGTCCAGAAGAAAGTCTCGGTCTCCTGGAGCGCATGGGCGTATTGATAGGCGTCGAAGCTCTTCGTCGCGGAGGCGACGAGCTCTCGCAGCTGGGCCGCAAAGGCGCGGTCGAGCTCGTGGCTGATCGGCGCGACCTCCGCGGGCTGCGAGAGCACGAACTTCGCGGCATTGAAGAGCTTCGTGACGAGTCGCTTGCCGATCTTCCAGACGTTCTCGTCGAAGGCCGTGTCGGCGCCGAGCCGGGCCGAGGCCGCCCAGTAGCGCGCCGCATCCGCGGTGTAGGTCTCGATGAGCGGGAGCGGCGTCATCACGTTGCCCTTGCTCTTCGACATCTTCTTGCGGTCGGGATCGAGGATCCAGCCGGAGATGAGCGCGTGGTGCCACGGGACGGTGTCTTCGTGGAGCATCGCCTTCGCGATCGTGTAGAAGGCCCAGGTCCGGATGATGTCGTGGCCCTGGGGGCGCACGTCGGCGGGGAAGAGGCGCGCGTGGCGCGCGGCGTCGGTGCCCCAATGCGAGCTGATCTGCGGCGTCATCGAGCTCGTGAACCAGGTATCGAAGATGTCGGGATCCCCGACGAAGCCGCCGGGCTGGCCGCGCTGCGCGGACACGTATCCCTTCGGAACGTCCGTCGTCGGATCGACCGGCATCGCCGCCGCGTCCGCCACGATCGGACGGTCGTAGTCGGGTCGTCCGTTCGCGTCGAGCGGATACCAGACCGGGATCGGCACACCGAAATAACGCTGGCGCGAGAGACACCAGTCGATCGAGAGATTCTCCGTCCAGTCGCGGAAGCGCGTCCGCATGTGGGCCGGATGCCATTCGACCTCTTCGCCCTTCGCGATCAGGTCCGCCTTGCGATCGAGGAGGCGACAGAACCACTGGCGCGTGGTCAGCAGCTCGAGCGGCCGATCGCCTTTCTCGAAGAACTTGACCGAATGCTGGATCGGCTCGGGCTCGCGCACGAGCGGCGCGCCGCTGCCCGTCGCCGACGCGGCGGGATCGCGCAACATCTCGACGATCCGCGCCTGCGCCTGTTTCACGTTCTTGCCCGCGAGCTCGGCATAGGCCGCGTTCGCCCGCGCCGGATCGAGGCTCGCGAAAGGCGCCCGTCCGAAATCGACGGGCCGAAGCCGCCCTTCGTTCCCGATGACCTGACGCAGCGCGAGCCCTTCGGTCCGCCACCACTGCACGTCGGTCTGATCGCCGAACGTGCAGACCATGAGGATGCCCGTCCCCTTCTCGGGATCCGCGAGCTCGGAGGGGAAGATCGGCACAGGCGCGCGGAAGAGCGGCGTCACCGCGCGTTTGCCGAAGAAGGGCTTGTAGCGCTCGTCGTCGGGATGGGCGGTCACGCCGACGCACGCGGGCAGGAGCTCGGGCCGCGTCGTCGCGATCACGATCCGCGCGCCGGGCTCGCCTTCGACCGCGAACTCGATCTGGTGGAACGCGCCGGGGATCTGTTTGTCCTCGACCTCGGCCTGGGCGACCGCGCATTGGAAGTCGACGTCCCACATGGTCGGCGCGTCGGACGTGTAGACGTGGCCCTTCTGCCAGAGATCGAGGAACGACCGCTGCGCGACGCTTCGGCAATGGGCGTCGATCGTCTGGTACTCGTGGCGCCAGTCGACGGAGAGGCCGAGGCGATGCCAGAGCACGCTGAAGGCCTTCTCGTCCTCCTGGATGAGGTCGAAGCAGGCCTCGATGAAGTTGGGCCGCGAGACGAGTCGCGCCGGCTGCTTGCGATCCGCGGCGCTCGCCTGCTCGAAGCGCAGGCCGGGCACGTAGGCGGTATTGGGGTCGCAGCGGATGTGATAGTAGTTCTGGACGCGGCGCTCGGTCGGCAGCCCGTTGTCGTCCCAACCCATCGGGTAGAAGATGTTCATCCCCGTCATGCGCTTGTAGCGCACGACGACGTCGGCCTGCGTGTACGAGAAGACGTGGCCGATGTGGAGCGAGCCGGAGGCGGTCGGCGGGGGCGTATCGACGACGAAGGTCTCGCTGCGGCCGCGGGACGGGTCGTAGTGGTAGACGCCCTGCTCCTGCCAGAACCGGTCCCAGCGCGCCGAGATCTCGTCGGCGTCGAAATGCTTCGGGAGCGTGCTCGGGTCGATCGCGCGAACCGGCGCGCCCGGGGCGGGGCGCACCGCGCCGCCGGTCTTCTCGGACTGGGTCATCTCGGTCTCTCGTGCGTCGCCCGGATCGGATCCCCTGGGCGCCGGGGAGCGCGCAGCATAGTGCAGCTCATCCCCGGAGTCCCCGTACGGCGAACCCCGGAGCCGGGCTCGGGCACGCGCCGGAGCGGCCGCATTCGGCTCCGCGGAGCCCGCACGACGCCCTCGGGTCTCGACCCGTTTCTTCCGACAGGGCGGGCATGATATTCGGAAAGCGCCGCACGGCGGACAAGAAGGAGGCAGATCCGGACGCGGCCGACCCGGCGTCGCGCGCCGAGACCGGACTGTCCGACGCGGGTTCGATCCCTGCCGATCGCGCGGTCGACTTCATCGCCGACATGCTGCGCACGATGGGC
>JBIPOQ010000069.1:0-11190 GCA_044379055.1 Myxococcota bacterium | reverse complement strand
GCCTCGAGGTCTTGCGAGCGGAAGACGGGACGGTCTCCCTCGACGCGGTCCTCGCCGCGCTCGAGGCGCGCTTTCCGATGCTGCGCGGCACGCTGCGGGACCAGACGACCGGCCGGCGGCGCGCCTTCGTGCGCTTCTTCGCCTGTCGCGAGGATCTGTCCCACCAGCCGACGTCGGCGCCCCTTCCGCCCGAGGTCGTCGCGGGTCGCGAGGTCCTGATCGTGCTCGGGGCGATGGCCGGCGGTTAGCCGACGCCGACCTCGCCGTTCGGGATGAGGGGGCTCCAGAACGCGCGCGCCGCTTCGTGGGGATCCTTGAGGACGCCCCGGCGCCCGCCGAGGGTCATCGTGTAGCGGCGATGCGTCTCGTAGGCGGGCCATTCCGGAAGCGTGTCGGCGGCGGGCACGCCTTCCCGTGCGAAGGCGACCCAGGCGTCCTGGATCGCATCGGCGAGGCGGCTCGCCGCCCGGTCCGCGACGAGCCCGACGCGCAGCAGGCCGCCGCGGGTCGCGCCGAACACGAAGGGCAGCTCGAGGCCGTGGCAGGCGCCGAGACCGCCGCCGATCAGCGGCAGGGTCCACTCGAAGAGATAGGCGAAGGTCTGCGCCTGATGGGCGCACTGCGCGTCGGCGAGGCGCGCCGCGGGATAGTGGAAGATGCGATCGCCCTGGAGCGCGATCCAGCGCTCGTTCGCGCCGGGATCGCGCTCGCCGGTGCTCGGGCCGTAGGTGTGGAGGATCTGCTCGGCGAGGGAGGCGTCTTCGGACTGGCCACGCCGGGCGATCCGTCTCACGCGCGCGGCGAGCTGGGCATCGTTCACGCGATCGCGGTCCATGAAGGTGAAGAGCCGGTACTCGTCGCGATTGGTTCCGATCAGGATCGGCACGTCGCGTGCCGCGCCCCGGTCGATGGCGGCGAGCGGCGGCTCGGGGATCAGGTCCCCGTCGACGCAGGGCTGCCAGGCCATCAAGCCGTTCTCGAGCCCGATCCCCACCGTCGCCCGCGCCTGGGCCTCCATCAAGCGCCCGACCGGCACGTCCATCAGCGCCGCGGGAGACGGATCCGCGATGCCGAGGGATTCGAAGAACTCGGCCGAGACCTGCGCGGCCTTCTCCGGCGTCGACACGTTGTGCGCGGCGCCGCTCTGGAGGATCGCCTTGTGGAAGAGGCCGTGGGCGGAGGGAACACCGAGCAGTGTCCCGATGCTCATCGCGCCCGCGGATTCGCCGAAGACCGTGACGTTCCCGGGATCGCCACCGAAGGCCTCGATGTGGTCCCGGACCCAGCCGAGCGCCGCGATCTGGTCGCGCAGACCGAGGTTCGCGGGCGGTACGTCCGAGCCCGGGACGAAGCCCTTCCAGGACAGGAAGCCGAGCGCCCCGAGGCGGTAGTTGATCGTCACGACGACGACGTCCCCGCGCGTGGCCAGCCGCTCGCCCGCGTAGAGCGAGGTCGAGCCCGAGCCGAGAATGAACGCCCCGCCGTGGATCCAGACCATCACGGGCCGTCGCGCCCCGTCGCATTTCGGTGTCCAGACGTTGAGGTAGAGGCAGTCCTGGCTCTGGCGGCTGCCCGCGGCGCCGATCAGGCTCCGGATCACGCGATTGACCGGACCGATCTGGGGCGCCGACGGGCCGAAGTCGCGGGCGTCGCGGAGCCCGGACCAGGGGTCGGGGGGCTCGGGGGCGCGATAACGCAGAGCGCCGATCGGCGGCTTCGCGAAGGGAATGCCCCGGAAGCGAACGCCGCCGCCGTAGGTCTCTCCCTCGAGTCGACCGGATCTCGTCGCTACGTGGCTCGTCAATCGATCCGACCCTGGCCTTTCGATCCGGGCCGTTCGGCCCGGGCCTTCCGACCGGGCCGGAAGGTCGAGCTTCGCCCCGCTGGTGCGCGCGCGCCGAATCTAACGATCGCGCTCGCTCCGGGCAAAGCGTCGGATCGAGAAGGCCCTCAGCTGCGGCCGGCCGCCGGCGTTCCGCCCTGGGAGAGGCAATCGTCGGTCGACATGAACTTCGTGCCTTCGGGCAGACGACAGCTCACGATGCCGGCGGTCGACTCGCCCGGCGTCATCGTCTTCGCTTCGCTCCACCACTTCTGGGAGCGCTCGTCGACCATGCGCTTCGCCGCGGCGAGGCGTTCCGCCGCACTCGCAGGCGGTGCGTTCTCCGCCTTCTTCTTCTGCTTCTCGGCCGCCGTGGTCGGCATCTTCGCCGCGGCGCTGTCGAGCTCGTCCATCACCATGCAGCCGCTCGTGCCGGCGAGCGCCAGGGCGAGAGCGAGGGCGAGCACGAGGCGGAATCCGATCGACCGGGCGGGGATCGAGGCGGGGGCAAGGGTTGCGCGGATCTGGGCCATGCCGGCTCTATCGCCGTTCGACGGAATCGGCTTGAACCTGCCGGCGATCTGCGAGCGGATCGCCTAGCCCCGGTCGGCCCGGCGCCACAGATACCAGCTCGCGACCGTGCGGAACGGCGCCCAGCGCTCTCCGTAGGCGGCGAGCTCCTTCGGCCGCGGCTGCTCCGGGAGCCCGAACGCCAGGGCGAAGCCCTTTCGCACGCCGAAGTCGTCGACCGGCAGGACGTCGGGTCGCCCCAGTCGGAAGATCAGGAACATCTCCGCCGTCCAGCGTCCGATGCCCCGCACCGTCGTGAGCCGCTCGATGATCGCATCGTCCGGGAGCCGCCGGGCCGCGGCCAGGGTCGGGATCTCGCCGGCGAGGCTCCGCTGCGCCAGGTCGCGGAGCGCGAGCGTCTTCGCACGCGAGAGGCCGGCGCCGCGCAGGGCTTCATCGGAGGCGGCGAGGATCTGCGCCGGCTTCGGCCCGCCCCGGGAGCGCGGGAAGAGCGCGCAGACGCGGCCGTAGATCGTCGCGGCGGCCCGGCCCGAGAGCTGCTGCGAGACGATCGACTCGGCGAGCGCGGCGTAGACGCTCGTCGCCGCCCGCAGCTCGCGCTCGAGGGCGAATTCCCCGATCGCGTCGATCGTGCGGCGCAGGGTCGGGTCCGCGGCGCGAAGCGTCTTCAAGGCGGCGTCGGCGTCGAATCCGAGGGTGTCCTGCCCGGCGGTCGGCGGCGCGTCCGATCGCCTCGCGGCGCGCGGGCGCGAGGCGGGCGACTTCTTCGAGGACCTCGCCGCCATCCCGATCGCCCTCCGTCTCCGGCGTCGCTCGCTCAGAGTCCCTTGAAGCTCGGATTCCAGATCCGCCGCAGCCAGGCCGGGGACCACCAGTTGAGCCCGCCCAGCAGCTTCATCGTCGAGGGCACGAGCACGCAGCGCACGATCGTCGCGTCGAGGAAGATCGCGACGACGAGCCCGACGCCGATCTCCTTGACGAAGATGAACTCGCCGAACGCGAACGCGCCGACCACGGCGATCAGCAGCAGCGCCGCGCGGGTGATGATGCTGCTCGTGTGCTCGAGGCCGATCGCGACGCTCGACGTGTTGTCGCCGCTCTTGTCGAACTCCTCCTTGATCCGGCTCAGCATGAAGATCTCGTAGTCCATCGAGAGACCGAAGACGACGGCGAGCAGGACGACGGGGATCGTGACCTCGATGCCGGCCTGGGTCTCGAAGTCGAGCAGCCAGCGCAGATGGCCGTCCTGGAAGATCCAGACGAGCGCGCCGAAGCTCGCCGCGACCGACACGACGTTCATCGCGATCGCCTTGAACGGGATCACGACCGAGCCGAAGGCGAGGAAGAGGATCAGGATGTTGGTCGCGACGATCAGCCAGAAGACGGTCGGCAGATGGTCTCCGAGCGCCTTGCGACCGTCGAAGTTCTCCGCCGTCGGGCCGCCGATCCGGACCTCGAGGTCGGGCTTCGGCACGGCGCGGATCTGCGCCACGAGCTCGCCCGCCTCGTTCGAGCGCCAGGGCGCCTCGCCGTAGACGTAGACGAGGGCGAGGTCGCCGCGCAGCGTGTCCGAGAGGAAGTCGCGCTCCTCGCTCGAGAGGCTCGACGGATCGGCCAGCAGCCGCGGCGCGTCCTCGGGGCGCGCGAGGTCGCCGGACGCGAAAGGACTCTCGACGCGGTCGACGCCTTCGACGGCCTTCAAGGCCTTCACGTAGGCGATCAGCTTCTCGACCTCGCCGGGGGCCAGGAAATCCGTCTTCGCGCGCACCGCGACGAGGATCGGCGTCAGCGGCTGGTTGCCGAATCCGGAGGGCTCCTTCGCTTCGAGGATCTCGTCGACGACGCGGACCTCGGCGCCGGGCGGGAAGATCTTCGAGTCGGGCATCGCGCTCTTCATGCGCAGCGCCGGCGAGCCGAGGGCGAGCAGGCCGAGCGTCGTCACGACCGTGAGGCTGACCGGCCAGCGCATCACCCAATGTGCGAAGAGCCGCAGCTGCCGGGCCATCGGGCTCGTCAGCTGGGCCTTCGTCGCGACGACCCGATCGCCGTAGACGGCGAGCATCGCCGGCAGCAGGACGAGGGCGCCCAGCATCGCGAAGCCGACGACCATGATCCCCGAGATCGCGATCGTGCGGAGCACCATCAGCGGGAACACGAGCAGCCCGGCCAGGGAGACCGCGACCGTGAAGCCCGAGATGAGGATCGCGTGGCCGGCGGTCTTCATCGTGCGGGCGAGCGACGCCGGGACGTCGTGGCCGTGGCTCGCCTCCTCGCGGAAGCGGGTCACGACGAGCAGCGAGTAGTCGACCGCGAGGCCGATCCCGATGATGCTCGCGACGTTCAGGGCGAAGACCGAGACGTCGAAGAAATGCGTCAGGACGCGCAGGCCCGCGAGGGTCGTCGGGATCGCGAAGGCGGCGACGGCGACCGGCAGGAGCGTCGCGGTGACCCCGCGGAAGAAATAGAAGAGCAGCAGGATGATGATCGGCGCGGCGATCATCTCGCCGCGGGCGAGATCGCGGAAGGCCGTCTCCTGCGCGAAGGCCTCGGCCGGGAGCGTGCCGCCGAGTCGGACGGCGAGGGGCGACGAGGCCAGGGTCTCGCGCAGGCCCGGCAGGGCCTTGCTCTTCGCGGTGTCGTCGCCCTTCAGCGCGATGAAGACGACGGCCTGCGAGCCGTCCTCGGAGACCATCGAGACGAGACCCGAATCGAAATAGGAGGTCACCGACTCGATCGACTCGTCCTCGGCGAGCGCCTCGAGGATCGGTTCGATCTCGTCGTAGAACTCGGTGTCGAGCGCGCTCCACTCCTTGCTCTCGAAGATCGCGACGACGTCGGGCGACGAGACGCCGAGGCCGTCGTGGAGCCATTTCTTCGCCTCGGTCGATTCGCTGTGGAGGGCGATGAGGCCGCCCGCCTTGAGCAGCGGCTTGACGCCCGCGCCGTAGAGGGCGGCGACCAGGGCACCGACGATGAAGATCCCGATCACCCAGCGGGCGTGGCGGGTCAGGCGGGCGCGGTCGTTCGTCGGGTCGGTCGGGCTCGCGGACATCGGGCACGGCTCCTTGGCGGCGAGGGCGGCGCGGATCGGTGCGCGGCGGCTTCGCGGTGCGCGCAGACGATTAGCCCGTGAGGACCGGTTTGGACCCCGCTTTTTTCGAGGATCGCCCGCCCGGGAGGGCCTCGTCGACGGATCCGGGGCGGTGGGGCGGTCGGTTCGGGTCTTCCCGCTCAAGTTCGGTCGGGCGCTGCGCCGATTTTCGAGAGGGCCTCCTCGCGCCCGGGAGATCCGACGTGCGTGTCTACGTGATCCTGATCTTCATCGCGGCCGTTCTGGGCGCGACCGGGTCCCTCTGGCCCGGTTCGGATTCGCTCGCCCCCGCGACACCCGATGCGACGCGCCCGGAAGAAGCCCCTCCGGCCGACGCGACCGCGGCGAGGCCCGACGAATCGGTTCAGGCCGAAGTCGAGGCGCCGGTCGAGACGAAGGCCGGCTCCCGCGAGCCCTCGCCGTCGAAGTTCTATCAGTGGGTCGACGAGAGGGGCTCGGTTCATTTCGCCGCCTCGCTCGACGAGATCCCGTCCGAATGGCGCTCCCGGGCCGGCCAGGTCGAGCTCGAATCCGCCGCCTTCACGCGCACGGCCTCGACCGCACCGAAGCCCGAGCGCCGTCGTCCCGTCGTCGAGGTCGCCGCGGCCCGCCGCGCCCACGACGTCACGGTCTACACCGCACCGTGGTGCGGCTGGTGCCGCAAGACGCTCGCCTTTCTCGACGAGCGGGGCGTCGACTACGTCAACAAGGACATCGAGTCCGACCCGCGTCATGCGGACGAGCTCCGCGAGAAGACCGGCGGCAACGCGATCCCCCTCGTCGAGATCGACGGCAACCCGATCCGCGGCTTCGATCCGCAGCAGATGGCCGCGCTCCTCGACTAGTCGACGATCGGCCCTGCCCCGCCCCGCCTCGGCGTGCTCCAGATGACACCTTGATCCAAATGGGACGTTGTGCCATTTTTGGCCTCGTCCGGCACCGGACGGGCTCGACCGATCGGGGCCGGTCCGACGCGGGACGCGCGAGGGGAGTCGATGGAGCGGCTGGCGAATCGACGGGGGGCGACCGCGAAGAGGGTCGGGACGCCGGGTCGCACGACCCGGGCGAAGCGCTCGACGGGCTCCATCGCCGCGGCTTCGCGGCGGCGCGTGGCCGCGGCTGGACGCGAGGAGACCCGCGGCGAGCCGATCTCGCTGCGCGACCGCAAGAAGCAGAGGACCTGGGAGTCGATCGCGACCGCGACGGTCGAGCTCGTCGTCGAGCTCGGGTTCGATGCCGTGCGGGTCGAGGACGTCTGCGCCCGGGCCGAGGTCGGTCGCTCGACCTTCTTCCGCTATTTCGACTCCAGGGAGGCGGCCTTCGTCGCCGGAATCCATCAGGGCCGTCTCGGCTCGGTCGTCGCAGCCATCGAGCGCCGGCCCGAGGTCGAGGACGCGCTGACGGCCCTGACGAACGCCTTCCTCGAGGTCTACTCCGACTGGCGCGAGCAACGGGAGCTGATGCAGCTCGAGGCCGGGATCCGCGCGGTCTCGGTCCAGGTCAAGGTCCGCTCGCTGGGCCAGCAGGTCGCCTGGGAATCGCTCCTCGCCCGCTCGATCGAGCCGCGCCTCGCGCCCGGTCCGCGCCGCGGTCTGCACGCTCGCCTGCTGGCGGCGACGATCGTCTCCGCCGTGCGCATGGCCAACGATCAATGGCTCGCGGACGGCGCTCGCCGATCGCCGGCGAAGGAGCTGACGGCGGCGCTCGCAGCCGTGCGCGAGCTCTTCGACGGCAGCGTGCTCGCCGCGCCCCGCCGCGGCAGCCGTACGAATTGACGAATCGCCGGCTCGTCCGGCCCTGAGGAGAATCCGCTCATGCACACCCCGCTCTGTGACGTCCTCGACATCGAGTTCCCGATCTTCGCGTTCACCCACTGCCGCGACGTCGTCGTCGCCGTCTCGAATGCCGGCGGCTTCGGCGTGCTCGGCGCGGTCGGCTTCACGCCGGAGCAGCTCGAGGTCGAGTGTCGCTGGATCGACGAGCATCTCGTCGAGGGCGCGCGCTACGGCGTCGACCTCGTCATTCCGGAGAAGTACGAAGGCAAGGGCTCGGACCTCGATCCGAAGGCCCTCGAGGAGCAGCTTCGCAAGCTGATCCCCGCGCAGCACCGCGAGTTCGCCGCGAAGCTCCTCGCCGACCACGGCGTGCCCGAGCTGCCCGCGGACCAACGCGCCCGCGAGCTGCTCGGCTGGACCGCGACGACCGCGAACCCTCTGCTCGACGTCGCGCTCGCGCATCCGAAGGTCAGCCTGATCGCGAACGCGCTCGGAACGCCGCCGGCCGAAGTGATTCAGCGCGTACACGACGGTGGACGCCTGGTCGCGGCGCTCTGTGGTCGGATCCATCAGGCGAAGCGTCACAAGGAGGCCGGTGTCGACATCATCATCGCCCAGGGCACCGAGGGCGGCGGCCATACCGGAGACATCGGCAGCATCGTCCTCTGGCCCCAGGTCGTCGCGGCGGTCGCGCCGACGCCGGTCCTCGCGGCGGGCGGCATCGCGACCGGCGCCCAGGTCGCGGCGGCGCTCGCCCTCGGTACGCAGGGGGTCTGGACGGGATCGCTCTGGCTGACGGTCGAGGAGGCGGAGTCCGAGCCCGCGCAGATCGAATCCTATCTGCATGCGACGAGCGAGGACGCGGTCCGGTCGCGCTCCTATACCGGCAAGCCCTGCCGCATGCTCCGCAACGACTGGACGGAGGGCTGGGAGAAGCCCGAGAACCCGAAGCCCCTCGGCATGCCGCTGCAGGGCATGGTGACCGCCGACGCGATCTCGCGCACGAGTCGTTATGCGGGCGTCGGCCAGACGCAGAAGGTCGCCTTCAATCCGGTCGGCCAGGTCGTCGGCATGCTGAAGGAACGCAAGGCGGTGCGCGACGTCATCTACGAGATCGCCGAGGGCTACGTCGAGGCGACGGAGCGGCTGCAGGCGCTGCAGCCGGGCTGACGGCCGCGCTCCCGGAGTCGAGCCTCGCTTCCTCCCGACGGTCTGCGCCGGTCGGTCGCGTGATCAGCGGGCGCAGCATCCGCTCGAGCCGTTCGCACGAGCGCTCGAGCCCTCGCAGCTGGACGCGCGCGGCCTTCGGGTCGTCGCGCGTCAGTGCGTCGTCGAGCCGCTGGGCCCATTCGGCCGTGGCGGCGGCCCCCACGATCAGGCAATTGCCCTTGATCCGGTGGGCGAGCGAGGCCGCCGGGGGAAGCTGGCGGCGGCGCAGCGCAGCCTCGATCTGCCGCAGGCAATCCGGGGTGTCCTCGAGGACGCGCAGGCTGGCGATCTCGAGCAGGGACCGGCCGTCCCGCGTGTGTGCGGAGCCGAGATCACGGACGACCGCGGGATCGAGCGTGTCTTCGCTCCCGACGAGGGGCGCGCCGGCTCCGCCCGCCGGCGCGCTCTCGATCTCGACCTCGTCGCCGACCCGATCGAGCAGAGCGCGCAGGTCCGCGATGCGCGCCGGCTTGACGAGGAATCCGTCCATCCCGCCCGACGACCCGAGCGCGACGGCGCGGCCGAAGGTGTTCGCCGTCAGCGCGACGATCCGCGGACGTCGTGCATCGGGCGGCGTCTGCGCACGGATGAGCTGCGCCGTCGCCGCGCCGTCGAGACCCGGCATCTGGAGATCCATGACGATCAGGTCGGGTCGATCGAGCGCAACCCGCTCGACGGCCGCCTTGCCGGTCGCCGCCGACGCCACCTGCGCGCCGAGTCCCTCGAGCATCTCGCAGACGAGCTCGCGACCCGCCGGGCTGTCGTCGACGACCAGCACCTTCAGGCGGTTGTTTCCCCGTCGCGGTCGCCGCCGGATCGGCGCCCTCGACGCGGGGCTCGCCACGGCCGGGAGCGGGAGCTCCACGCTGAAGCGCGATCCCTTGCCCGGGCGCGATCGGACCCGGATCTCGCCGCCCATCGCGTCGGTCAGCGCGCGGGCGATCGAGAGCCCGAGGCCCGTCCCGCCATGACCGCGACGAACGCCGTCCTCGGCGCGCGCGAACGGCGTGAAGAGCTTGTCGAGGTCGCTCTTCGCGATGCCGATGCCGGTGTCTTCGACCACGAATCGGATGCGGCCTCTCGAGGTGCGGCCGACCCGGAGATCGACGGTGCCCCGCTCGGTGAACTTGATGGCGTTGGCGACCAGGTTGGTCAGCACCTGGCGCACCCGCAGCCGATCTCCGCGTACCCGCCGAGGGACGTCCTCGCCGATTTCGAGCCGGAGCTCGACGGGCTTGTCCGTCGTCAGCGGACGAACCGCCTCGACGACGTTCCGAGCCTTCTCGTGGAGATCGAAGACCTCTTCGACGATCTCCGGGGCCCGGACCTGGAGCGCGGCCATTTCGAGGACGTTGCTCACGATCTCGAGCAGCATCTCCGTCTGCTGGACGATGAGCTCGATCTTCCGATTCTTCTCCGCGTTCTTCTCCCCGGTGGCGAGAAGCTGCGCATAGCCGAGGATGCATTGGAGCGGCGTCCGCAGCTCGTGGCTCGTGTTCGCCAGGAACGCCTGCCGGGAGGCCGCCGCCTGCTCCGCGACGGCGAGGGCTTCGTGGAGACGCTGCTCGGCGCGCTTGCGCTCCTGGATGTCGCGAACGCTGGTGCGGAATCCGAGGCTGCGACCTTCGTCGTCCCCGATCGGCTGCCAGGAGATCGCCGCCCAGCGGATGCCTCCGTCCTTGCGCAGGACACGGAACTCGACGTCGTTGCCCGAGGAGCCGGAGCGTGCGCCCTGGAGCATCTCCTCGATCTTGGGGCGATCCTCGGGCAGCACGATCGGAAGCGGGTAGCCCTCCATCCCGAGTGCTTCCGCGACGCCATGGCCGGTGATCCGCTCGACGGCTGGATTGACCCAGAGCAGCCGACCGTCGAGACCGACCCAGCTCTCCCAATCGTAGGTCGCATCGGCGATCGCCCGGAACGGTACGCTCGCTTCGTCGATCCCGGTCCGCTTCGATTCCCGACGGCTCATGTTCGAGGCTCGATCAGGCCGTGCTCGATCGCATAACGCGTGAAGCTCGCGACGTCGCGGAGCCCGAGCTTGGTCCGGATGTGGGTGCGATGGTTGCTGACCGTCTTCTCCCCGACGCCGAGCTCGCTCGCGATCTGCTTGCTGCTGAGTCCGCTGGCCACCATCTGGAGGATCTGGCGCTCGCGCGGGCTCAACCGCCGGTCGCTCGGGGGCGATTGCAGGCTCTCCCGCAGCAGCGCGGAGGTGCTCGCGCAGAAGTAGGTCCCCCCGGCCGCGACGCGGGCCATCGCATCGCGCAGCTCCCGGAGCGGCGTGCCCTTCGTCACGATGCCGCGGACGCCGGCCTCGACGGCGTCGCGCACGAGGCTCGACTTCTCGTGGGCCGTCACGAGCAGCACCGCCGTTCGCCGCAGCCTGTCCCGCAGCACGCGCAGCACGTCGATCCCGCTGCGATCGGGCAGCACCGCATCGAGCACGAGCAGGTCGGGAGCGAGTCGCGGCAGCGCGGCGATCGCCGCCTCGCCCGAGCCGAACTGACCGACGACCTCGTAGGCCGGATCCGCGACGAGCAGCTCGGCGAGGAGCTCGCGAAAGACGGTCTGGTCGTCCACGACCGCGACGCGCGTGACCATCTCGACTCCTCGAATCCCGGCGGCGGATCGGTCGACGGCCGGGCTGGTCGCGTCCCGATCGGCCGACCGGAAAATAGGGAACAGATCGACCGGTCGAGTATGGGTAGATCTGTTCATACCCCGCCGCTTGTCTCTCGACGAATCTGAAGACGTCGAAC
>JBIPOQ010000504.1:0-3098 GCA_044379055.1 Myxococcota bacterium | reverse complement strand
GGAAGCGCAGGTCCGCCGCCGAGGCCGTCAGGTCGTCGTAGATCCGGACGTCGTAGGCGGGGAAGGCGTAGGGCGTCTCGGGGACGGTGATCTGGTAGGTGAAGACCTCGCCGACGGCGGCGGTCGCCTGGCTCGTCGCCTTCACGACCGGCGAGGCTGGCGGAGCCGGGTCGACCGTCCCCGTCGCGACGGCGGGACCGAAGCAGTAGTCGTTGGGCGGCGTGATCGTGGGACAGCCCGCGCCGGTCCGCTCGAAGAGGGTCCCCGGATCGACGTCGAGGGAGGTCCAGTCGATCCAGACGCTGTTGGCGAGGGTCGCCCCGTCGGCGGGCGGGGTCGTGACCTCGACCCGATAGGTCAGCTCGAGGAAGCTTCCGGGCGCCAGGTCGAGGCTGCCGTCGCCGTTCGCCCGGCCCCAGACGAGGGGGCCGGCGGGGCCGCCCGTCGGCGTCGCGACGAAGCCCGCGACGGGGACGGCGTCGATCGCGGCGGTCGGGAGGAAGCCCGCGGAGAGCTGGACCTCGGCCGGCAGCGTGTCGACGAGGTTGACGTCCCAGGCGATCGCATTGCCGCCGTTCACGACGCGCACGACGTACTCGAGGACGTCCTGATAGGCCGGCGGATCGGTCGGCTGCTTCCCGCCCGTGACGTTCGAGAGCGTCTTCGTCGCCGTCAGGGCGCTCTCGATGACGGTCGCGACCGCCGTCGCATCGAGGACCGTCGTCGGCAGCGCCGTCTGGCCGTGGGTCGACGACACGGTCGCGGTGTTCTGGAGCGTCTCGCCGACGTTCGTGACGAGATCGTTGTTCACCCGCGCGAAATAGCGGATCCGGATCACCGGCGAGAGCGCCGTCGCCGCGAGGTCGTTCTCGGAGGCCGTCACGACGGTCCCGATTGTCCAGGTCGCGGTCCCGGTCGTCTCGTCGAGGGGCGGCGGGGCGGTGAAGGCGGATTCGGCCGGCGCGACGCCGTTGATCGTCGTGATGCCGACGAACTCGTAGCTGATGTCGTAGGTTCCGTCGTGCTCGAGCACGTAGCCGACGCTGCCCGAGTCGAGCGCATCGCTGACCGAGACGTTCTGGATCGTGCCCTCCGGCAGCTGGATCTCGATCTGGAAGGATTTGTGTGCGCCGATCTCGGGGGCGACGAGCGGGAGCAGGTCGCTCTTGTCGACGGCGACCGCGCGGACGGGGACGTCCGCCGTCGCCTCGGCCTCGTAGTCGTTGAGCGGATCGGCGGCGTTCGGAATCGCACCGTTGCGCATGCCGTCGACCGCGCCCGCGAGGCCGATCGTTCCGGCCGGATTGAGCGCGGTCGTCTGGAGCGGCAGCGAGGTCCAGTCGACCTCGACCGTGTTCTCGAGGATCTGCTCGGGCTGGACCGTCCCCTCGACCGCGACCGCAAAGGAGAACTCGACGGACGCTGCCGGGGCGATCGCGAAGCCCGCCGGCCAGCTGAAGATCGGCCGGTCCGCCCCGAGCGTCGCGACGTCGGCGGTCGGCGGGGTCGTGCCCTGGATGTCGCCGGCGTAGGTGAAGAGCGGGGCGACCAGGTCGTCGAGGACGCGGGGGTTGTAGGCGGTGGCCGTCCCATTGTTGGTCAGGGTCACCGTCACCCGCGGAAGATCTCCGGCGTCGACGTCGGCGACGGAGAAGGCCTTCGTGACCGCGAGGAGCGGCTCGCGCACCACGAGCGCCGCCTCGCCGACCTCGAGCACGACGGGCTGCAGCGCCTCGTTGACGTAGCGGACCTCCGTGACCGTCGCGGCGCCGCCGTTGACGATCGGCGTCGCTTCCTGGTTCGCGAGCTCGTTGTCGACGCGGGCGACGAAGGGCACCTCGAACTCGAAGCGCCGGTCGACGCGATTCGTGGTGGTCACGGTCTGGTTGCCGAAGTTCCAGGAGACCTGCGTCTCGGTGCAGCTCGGCGTGAAGGCGCCGCCCGGCACGAAGCCCGCGGCGTCGTAGGGCGGCGCGTCGAGATCGATGACCGGGGCGTCGATGCAGCGGATGCCCGGCGGCAGCTCGTCGACGATCTGGAAGCTGCGCAGCTGCGCGACCGGGATCAGTGCCTCGATCTGGAAGCGCACCTCCTCGCCGATCGAGACGGGCTGCGGGTTCGGCGCCATCACGAGGGGCGTATTCGAGGTCGCGAGGATCTGCTTCGGGCGGACCTCGACGGGGATGATCTGGATCGTCGCCTGGCCGGGCGCCGAGGTGTACTGGCGCGCGCCGGCGATCTGGCCGTTGCTGCCCTGGGGCGGGCTCTGGGCGCCGGACGGGCCCTCGAGGCTGTCGTAGGTCGCGATCGCCGAGGCGACGAGACCCTGGAGCGGGGCGACGTCGTCGTCGGGATCGACGCGGTAGTAGAGGACGACGCTCTCGCCGGCGTCGATCTTCAGCAGCGCGTCGCTATGGGTGTAGGACGCGATGATCTGCGCCGGGACGGCGTTTTCGAGCACGTTGTCCGTGATCGTGCCTTCGCCCGGGGCGTCGCCGGCGTCGACGAGGGCATCGCCGTCGTTGTCGAGCACGTCCCCGGTCAGCGGGTCGACGAAGAGAAGATCCGTCGGATCGGTCGTGCTCGTCACGGTGACGTCGTAGGCCGGCGCGCGCGCCACGCCGCTGCTCGCTGCCTCGTTCGCGACCGTGATGCGGTAGACGTAGGTGTCGAAGGCGTCGCCGTCGTCGACGAGCGGCTGGAAGTTGCTGCAGGCCGGGCCGCTGCCGTAGCGGGTCTCGTTGCAGACCTCCTTCGTCACGATCAGGTTCGGCTCGGTCACGTTCAGGTCGACCCGGCGATGGACCTCGCGCGGATAGCCGACGGTGTTCGGGCCGAGGTTGTAGAGCTCTTCCTGGCTCGTCGCCTGGTTGAAGAACACGGCGTCGAAGGTCGACGTCATGACGTTCGAGCTCTCCGCGGCGTGGACGTTCGGGACGGCGCTGGAATCGACCGGGTCGTTCAGGAGGCGGGTCGTGACGTCGACGCGGAACCAGTGGTCGAGCTCGGTGATCCGCTCGGCGGGCACGATGGTGTTCGACGTCCAGTCGAAGGGGCCTTCGTCGAGGGGCGCGGGCGGCGGATTGAGGGCGATGCCC
>JBIPOQ010000068.1:0-11197 GCA_044379055.1 Myxococcota bacterium | reverse complement strand
GGCGGACGTGCTCGCGAAGTATCCGAAGGACGTCCGCGTCGTCCATCGACATTTTCCCCTCGACCAGATCCATCCCTTCGCCCGGCCCGCCGCCGAGGCGGCGATGTGCGCCGACGAGCAGGGTCGCTTCTGGGCGTTCCACGACGAGATCTTCGCCCTCGACGGCAAGCTCGACGAGAAGTCCTTCGACACGATCGCGGGCAAGCTGGGCCTCGACGGCGCGGCCCTCGACCGCTGCATCGAAGAGCGGCGCTTCAAGGACTACGTCGAGAACGACGTGAAGGCCGGCGACGACGCCGGGGTCACGGGCACGCCTGCCTTCTTCGTGAACGGCATCCCGATGAAGGGCGCTCGCGACGTCGCGGACCTGAGCCGCGTCATCGACGGCGAGCTGGAGCGGCTGGCGGCGACGAAGCCCTGAGCGGGCGCGGCGGCAGGGCCCCGAAACGAAACGGCGGGAATCGTGCCTCTCTTCGAGAGGCATGATCCCCGCCGAATCAGGTGGGAACGCCGGCCGAACCCTCTTCGTTCTCGCGTTGCCCTCGCAGAGGCCCGAAGCGCACAGGTCGGAAGCAGCCCTTCCCAGCGGCCGCGGATCGGATCGCTTCCCTTCTCGAGACCCTCGGCGGTCCGTGGCCTGCGGCGGGCTCGGACGACCTCGGGCGGGTCGCGATCCTCGGGGCCGTCGCTTCACGGCCCCGGATCCATCGAAACATCGACCTGCTCTTCTCTTCTCTCTTCTTCTCTTCGGGCCTCTCCCTCGTCTCCCGCTCAGCCTCTGCTCCGAGGTCCGGCTCCCCGACCTCGACTCCACTCTACATCCACTCCACATCCACTCGGCGGCGACCAGCGATGTCGCCTGCGCGCGGGCTCACGCACTCGAACTCGGATCCGACCGGACAAGCCGACGGTGCCTCGAACCGTCTCGTCCCCACCCCGACTGCTCGTCGTCCGGGTACTTTCTCACATCCGACACGCAATTGTGAAGCAGAATCTCGCACACGCCCCGAATTGAATTCGCGTTAGATCAGAACGCGGTTTCCGACCGGCTCCCGCCACGATCCGGGCCCTCCGACCGGTCCCCGGTGGCCGACATGACAGAAGCGCGGGAATTCGGGAACATGCGCCTCCCATGGGACTCACTTGCGGCATCGTCGGCCTCCCGAACGTCGGGAAGAGCACTCTCTTCAACGCCCTCACGGCGGCGGGAATCCAGGCGGAGAACTATCCGTTCTGCACGATCGAGCCCAATACGGGCGTCGTCGTCGTACCGGACCCGCGCCTCGACCAGCTCCAGGCGATCGTGCACTCGCAGTCCGTCGTGCCGACGACGGTCGAGTTCGTCGATATCGCCGGGCTCGTGAAGGGCGCGTCCAAGGGCGAGGGCCTCGGCAACCAGTTCCTCGCCAACATCCGCGAGACCAACGCGATCCTCCACGTCGTCCGCTGCTTCGACGACGAGAACGTCATCCATGTCGACGGGGGCCCGAACCCGCGGCGCGACGTCGAGACGATCGAGATCGAGCTCGGCCTGGCCGATCTCGACTCGGTCGAGAAGCGGGCGGACCGGGCGCGCAAGGTCGCCCGCTCGGGCGACAAGGTCGCGAAGCAGGAGGTCGAGCTCTTCGACGCCCTGCGGGAGCATCTCGCCAAGGGCCTGCCCGCCCGGACCTTCGAGGTCCCGGACCTGCTCCGCCCGGCCTTCCACGACGCCCACCTCCTGACCGCGAAGCCCGTCCTCTACGTCGCGAACGTCGACGAGGACTCCCTCGCGAGCGGAAACGCGCACAGCGCCGAGCTCGAGGCCTACGCCGCGGCCCAGGGCGCCGGGGTCGTCCGCATCTGCGGGAAGATCGAGGCCGAGCTCGCCGAGCTGCCGGCGGAGGAGAAGCGCGAGTTCCTCGCGAGCCTCGGGATCGACGAGCCCGGTCTCAACCGCCTGATCCGCGCCGCCTACGCGCTCCTCGATCTCATCACGTACTTCACCGCCGGTCCGAAGGAGATCCGCGCCTGGACGGTCCGCCGCGGCACGCCCGCCCCGCGCGCCGCCGCCGAGATCCACTCCGACTTCGAGAAGCATTTCATCCGCGCCGAGGTGATCCCCTTCGACGCCTACGTCGCGAACGGCGGCGAGGCGGGCTCGAAGGCGAAGGGCGTGATGCAGGTCGAGGGGAAGGAATACATCGTGAAGGACGGCGACGTCGTCTACTTCCGGGTCAGCGCCTGATGTCCCAGCGCATGTCCCGCCAGCTGACGCCCGACGAAGTCCTCGAGTCCCATTTCGACGGACCCGAAGACGGCGTCTTCACCGACGGCTCCTGCGAGCCGAACCCCGGCCCCGGCGGCTGGGGCTGGGTCTGGGTCGAGCGCGGCCAGATCAAGGCCGAGGGCCACGGCCGCGAGCCCAGCACGACCAACAACCGCATGGAGCTGCGCGCCCTGATCGAGGCGTTCCAGGCTCTGCCCGCCGACCGCGACCTCATCGTCCACTCCGACAGCCAGCTCTGCGTGAACACGATCAACGAGTGGGCCGCCGGCTGGGAGCGACGCGGCTGGACCCGCAAGGGCGGCCCGATCAAGAACCTCGATCTCGTGAAGCAGCTCTACGCCCTGAAGAAGGAAAAGCCCCGGATCCAGCTGCACTGGATCCGCGCCCACGAGGGCCTGCGCTGGAACGAGTACGCCGACGCCCTCGCCGCGCTCGGGGATTAGGCGCGCTTCGCCCGGCCGGTCGGGAGCTTCGTCTTGCCGAGCGCGAGGATGTGCTCGAACTCGGCGGCCGTCAGCGGCACGACCGAGAGCCGCCCGCGGCGGACGAGCTGGATCTCGGACAGCTTCGGATCCGCCTTGATCGTGCCGAGCGTGACCGGCTCGCGCAGCGCGACCCGGGGCGCGATCTCGACGACGACCCAGCGCTCGTCGTCGGTCGTCGGATCCGGATAGGACTCCTTGACGATCTCGGCGACGCCGACGACCTCCTTGCCCTCGTTCGAGTGGTAGAAGAGCGCGAGGTCGCCCTTCTTCATGGCGGCGAGATTGTTGCGCGCCTCGTAGTTGCGCACGCCGTCCCAGTAGGTCGACCCGTCGCGGACGAGCTGCTCCCAGGGGTACTTGAAGGGCTCGGATTTCATCAGCCAGTAGGCCCGTGCCATCGACTCGCTCCCGCCTAACGCATGTCCTCGGGCGTCTGCTTCTGCATCAACCCGTGCGCCGCGTGGATCGCGACGGGCCGCGTCAGCAGACGCGACGCGACGTTCGCCCGCAGCCAGTTGTACCAGCCGACCAGGATCGAGGGCTGCTGCCCGAGCGCCTCGAGCCCGGCCCGTGCGACGATCTCGACCGGATCGCCCGGATGCGCGATCTCGCCGGCCACGGCCTGGAACTCGGTCTGCGTCGAGCCCGGCTCGAGCACGGTCACATCGACGTTCGCCGCCCGCAGCTCGCCCCAGAGCGACTCGCCGAGGATGCGATCGAAGGCCTTCGTCGCGGCATAGACGGCATGGAGCGGAAGCGGCTGGTGGCCCGCCGCCGAGCCGGTGAAGAGCACTCCCCCCCGGCCGCGCTCGCACATCCGCCGCGCGAGCGCATGGGTCAGCACGAGCGGCGCTTCGCAATTGACCGCGACGAGCCGACGGAGCCGCTCGCCGTCCTGGAGGTCGAAGCGCCCCTGGTACCCGAGCCCCGCGTTGTTCACGAGCAGGCCGATCTCGAGATCGTCGACGCCCTCGAGCAGCGCCGCCTGTCCGTCGCGCTCGGACAAATCCGCCACCACGATCCGCGTCGCGACCCCCGATGCCTTCTCGATCTCCTCGGCGAGGCGCGCGAGGAGGTCGCCGCGCCGGGCGGACAGCACGACGTTCATGCCGTCCGCGGCGATCTGCCGCGCGAGCTCCGCACCGATCCCCGACGAGGCCCCCGTCACGAGGGCCCAATCGCCATACCGTCCGACGAGGCCCAGGGGACGCGGCGCGAAGTAGGCGCGCGACGACCAGAAGGCGAACGCGAGACCGAGCATCGGCAGCGCCGGGAGGAGACCGACGACGAAGCCGGTGAGCCCACCGCCCGCCTCGAGCGCCTTCCAGACGTAGATGCTGAAGGCGACCTGCGCCGCGTAGGCGGGCGCCCAGATCGCCATCCAGGGACGACGACGACGGAAGCCGTACACGGCGGCGCCGTACACGAACCAGTGCGGGAGCGCGGCGAGCTTCGCGAGCGGACCGTGGAATTCGAATCCGAACCAGACCTCTTCGTCCCGGGCGACCGGCTTCACGAAGAGATCCCAGGGCAGGTACACGAAGGCCATGTACGCGCAGAACATCATGGTCGCGCTCATCCACCAGGGACGTTCGCGAAACACGTCGTACAACCACTCGCGCATCCACCCTCCTCGCGCCGCCGTCGGCGCAGGGTAACCGATCGAATCGGGTGGGGAGAGCGCGCGCGAGGCGAGCGGGAGGGCGCTAGCGCGCGGTCGGGAACGCCGACGAGGGAACGCTCGAGAGCGGGCGGGGCGAGGGGGCCTGCGGAGCGATCCGCGCCGTCGGGTCGACCATCGGGAAGCGCAGCTCGATCTCGCAGCCGGCGCCCGGCGCGCTCGCGAGGGCGATCGTCGCCCCGGCGTCGCGCGCGAAGTCGGCGACGTCGGCGAGCCCGAGACCGGTACCGCCCTCGGCGCCGCGGGTGGTGAAGAAGGGCTCGAAGACGCGGCGCTGGACCGCCTCGTCCATCCCGCAGCCGTTGTCGCGAACGCGCAGGCGGACGCGATCGGGACCGTCCGGACGGTCGTCCGCGCGCACGCGTTCGAGCCGGAGCTCGATCCGTCCGGGATGGCCGGGCCCCGACTCGATGGCGTGGCGGGCGTTGACGACGAGATTCACGAGGATCCGCTCGAAGCGCTCGAGATCGAGACGGACGCGCGGGAGCCCGGGCTCGATCCCGATCGCGAGCTCGATCGCGTCGCCGGCGACGCGGTGGAGCATGCCGTCGAGCTGGCCGAGGGCGAGGGCGAGATCGACGGGCGCGTGGCCCGCCGGTCGCTTGCGACCGTAGGCGAGCACCTCTTCGACGAGGCGTGCACCGCGGGCCGCGGCGCTCCGGATCTCCTCGAGCGCCTCACCCGCCGGCGAATCGGGCACATGCTCGGCCGCGCCCGGCAGCTCGAGCTCGAGCAGATCCGCGTGGCCGACGATCACGGTGAGGACGTTGTTCAGATCGTGGGCCGCCGAGCTCGCGACGCGACCGAGGGCGGCGAGACGCTGGTCGTGCGCCCGCTCCACCCGAAGGGCCGCGAGCTCGCGAACGAGGCGCTCGCGCTCGAGGAAGCCCGCCAGCAGGCTCGCCGCGGTCTCGATCGCGCGATCGAAATCGCGCGAGGCGTGGGGGGCGAGCGAGGGGCCGTCGAGGTGGATCAGCGCGACCGGTCGTCCGTCCGGGCCGGGACAGGGAATCTGCAGCGTCGCGTGGACCCGCGACCAGCCGGCCGGCGAGGGCGCGCCCGGCGCCGCCCCGAAGCGGCGGCGGGGGAACGGCAGGAAGACCCGGACCGGACGGCCCGCGAGCAGCTTGCGACCCGCCTCGTCGTCGCGCGAGAGCTCGAGAGCGTCGAGGACCAGCGCATCCCCCTCGATCGTCCGCGCCCAGCTCCCCGGGGCGGCGAACGAGGCCGCGAGGACGAAGCGCTCGACCTCGCCGCTGGAAGCGACCGCGCCCTCCGGCCCGACCGCCGGCGCGGGCAGGTAGATCCCGACCCGATCCGCCCCGAGCCCCCGGACCAGAAGCTCGCTCGCCTGGGCGAGCACCGCGCTCCGCGCCGCGGTCCCGGGCGCCGACAGCAGGCGGACCAGACCCGGCAGCCAGGCGGCGAGCCGGGGCTCCGCGCGACCCTGCTCCGACGCACCGAGAGCCCGCTCCCGGGCGACGCTCGCGGCGGCGACCCGATTCGCCTCGGTGGTCTCCTCGATCCGTTCGATCCGCATCTCGCCTCACCCCTCCGGCCCCGGATTTCCAGGAGCCGCCCTCTCGAAAAAATGTCGACGCGGGGGCGGTAGAGCTTTAGTCCTGCGGCAGCGTTGCACTCCCATTGGAACGAGATTCCCCGAGTTCCTCCGGCACAAAGCCGGGTCCGGGACCGGGGCTTCTCCCGATCTCCGCCCCGCCGCTCGGCACCGGCGCCCGACAAGCGATACCCTCGGCGCCGTCCACCGCCCCCCGAACACGGAGCGCCTTCGATCCATGGGCAGCGTCTACGGCCAGGCCTTTCGCATCTCGACCTTCGGCGAGTCCCACGGCGGAGGCGTCGGCGTCGTGGTGGAGGGCTGTCCGCCGCGGCTCGCGATCGACGTCGCCGAGATCCAGGCCGATCTCGATCGCCGGCGACCGGGCCAGAGCGTGCTGACGACCCCGCGCCAGGAAGCGGACCGGGTCGAGATCCTCTCCGGAATGTTCGAGGGGCGGACGCTCGGGAGCCCGATCGCGCTCCTCGTCCGCAATCAGGACGCGCGACCGAGCGCCTACGAAGAAATGCGCGACCTCTACCGGCCTTCGCATGCCGACTTCACGACCGAGGCGAAGTACGGCATCCGCAACTGGCAGGGCGGGGGCCGCGCGAGCGCGCGCGAGACGATCGGACGCGTCGCGGCAGGCGCGATCGCGCGCAAGCTGCTGCGGACGGTGGCGGGGATCGAGGTGCTCGCGTGGGTGAGCCGGGTCCAGGGCATCGATTCGAAGGTCGATCCGGAGACGGTCCAGCTCGCAGAGATCGAGGCGAACGACGTGCGCTGCCCCGACGCGCAGGCGGCGGAGCAGATGTACGCGCTGATCGACGCGGTGCGGCGGCGCGGCGACTCGGTCGGCGGGGTCGTCGAATGTGTCGCGCGGGGCGTGCCGGCGGGACTCGGCGAGCCGGTCTTCGACAAGCTCGAGGCGGATCTCGCGAAGGCGCTGATCTCGCTCCCGGCGGCGAAGGGCTTCGAGATCGGCTCGGGCTTCGCGGGCACCGCCCTGACCGGCAGCGAGCACAACGATCCCTTCGCGACCGACGCCTCCGGCCGCACGCGCACGACGACCAACCGCTCCGGCGGCATCCAGGGCGGCATCAGCAACGGCGAGTCGATCCTGCTGCGGGTCGCCTTCAAGCCGACGGCGACCGTCCGCGTCGCCCAGCAGACCGTCGATCGGAGCGGGAAGGCCGTCGTCCTCGAGGCCGGCGGGCGCCACGATCCCTGCGTGCTGCCGCGCGCCGTCCCGATGGTCGAGGCGATGGTCTGCCTCACGCTCGCGGACCACTGGCTGCGCCAGCGCGCCGTCGACGTCCTGCCCGCGCAGAAGCGTTAGTCGCGCCGCTCGACGCCCGCTCCGCCGACCGAGCGTCGGCGGCCCGCCTTCGTCGCATCCTCCGGATCGGGGCCTCGGGAAGGCTGCGTCAGGGCAGCAACACGAAGCCCGCGACCGCCGAGAGCAGCGCGACCGCGATGCTCGCCGCAGCCACGCCACGATGGAGCCCGCGCACCGATCCATCCCCGCGCGCGAGGGCCCGGCCGGTCCAGCCGGTCCAGGCGAAGAGCCCGCTCACGATGATCCCGAGGATGCCGTGGAAGCTCTCGAAGGCCGCGCGATCGCGCAGCGCCACCATCGAGATCGCCCCGAGACCGAACCCGACCCACACGAGCGCGATCGCCGCGCGGCCCAGTCGAAGGTGGCGCCCGCGCAGCGCCGCGCCGATCGGTCGGCCCGCGGCCCGGCGCCGCCGGATCTCGAGACCGAGCCGCGCGGTCGCCACCGCGAGCGCGAGGCTCGCGAGCATCCAGAGCGGATGCCCGAAGGCGAGCAGGCGCAGGGTCGTCGCTTGCGTCACGGCCGACGGACTCCGTTGGCGGCGCCGACCGACCCGCCGCCGGAAGGGCGACGGGCCGCGGGCCGCTCACTCGATGCGGTGGATCGCGCCGTCGGGCAGCTCGCGTGCGAGGGCGTCGACGGCGCGCGCGAGATAATCCTCGTCCCGGGACTCGAGGGTCAGGAGCACGCGGTAGCTCGTCTCGTTGATCTTCGGATAGGAGCCGAGCATCAGGTCGGGGAACGCCCGCAGCAGGGCATTGAGGATGTCGGCGATCTCGGACTCGTTCTCGCGGACGTAGAACTTCTTCAGGTGGAACGGGACGCCGGTGAAGCGGTCGCGGATCGAGTGGAACTTCTTCTCGAAGAGCTCCGGGATGCCCGGGAAGATGTGGACGTTCTCGACGACCACGACGGGGAACCAGAGCCCGCCGACGTCGAGGACCTCCGAGCCTTCCGGGATCATCGCCATCTTGCGCATGGCGTCGTTGACGGGCTTGTCCGAATAACGCTCCATGCGGTCGATCATCGACTGATGCAGCACGATCTTGCGCTCGAACGCGAGCGCGATGCCGTCCATCGTGAGGTCGTCGTGGGTCGGTCCGATGCCGCCGGAGGTGAACACGTAGTCGTAGGCGTGGGAGAGCGCTCGGGTCTCGCGGGCGATCGTCTCGACGACGTCGGGGATCGTCACGATGCGCTCGAGGTCGACGCCGAGCTTGCGCAGCTCGACGGCGAGGAACGGGGAGTTCGTGTCCCGGACCTTGCCCGAAAGGATTTCGTTGCCGATCACGAGGAGCGCCGCCGTGGACATGGCCGATACCTTAACCCAGGCGACGCAGTGGAAAACCGGCTCGAGCCCGAGCGGACGAGAGCTCGACCGGCAGGTCGCGCGCGAATCGCCGGCCCCCTCAGGAAGCGCGGCGCGGACCGCTACTGCCCGGCGTCCCGGATCTCTACACTCCGCCCGACCCCGAACGAGGCGAAGGACCCGATGAACGAGAGCCGTATCCGCTGCGTGATCCGATTCCTGCCCTCCGAGCGACGCGTCGAGATCGCGGCCGGCGAGATGACGCTCCTCGACGCGACCCTGGCGGCGGGGCTGCCGATCGCGAGCGCCTGCGGCTCGGAGGGGGCGTGTGCGCGCTGCGGGCTCGAGATCATCGAGGGCGCGGAGTCGCTCGCGCCCGAGTCCGAGCGCGAGCGGCGCATCAAGGAGCGCAACCGCATCGATCCGCGACATCGACTGGCGTGCCGTGTCCGGCCCGAGGGCGACCTGACCGTCCGCGCCAGCTACTGGTAGTCGCCGACGCGACGTCGTCGCAGGGAGCAGAACGATGCGTGGGCTCTTGATCGTCGATCACGGCAGCCGGACCCTCGAGGCCAACGCCCGCCTCGCGGCCTTCGCCCGCCGCATCGCCGAAGCGCGTCCGGAATGGCTCGTCGAGCACGCCCACATGGAGCTCGCGCTCCCGGACTTCGAGGCCGGCGTCGAGCGGCTCGTGTCGCGGGGGGCGCGGGCGATCTTCGTCCACCTGCATTTCCTGGGCACCGGATTCCACGTCCGCGAGTCGCTCCCGCGCCTCGCCGAGCGCATGCGCGAGCGCCATCCCGACGTCGAGATCGAGCTGTCGGCGCCCCTCGGCGACGATCCGCGGCTGGTCGAGATCGTGCTCGAGCAGCTGGAAGCTCAGCTCTCGCGCGAGCGCCAGAGCTCGTAGGCGTAGAGCGCCGCGACGACGAGGGCGTGGTCGATCGCGCCGGCGCGCAGCAGCTCGGGGAGCCGCGCCCGCGGCACCAGCTCGACCCGGGTCTCCTCGGTCGCGCTGTTCTGGATCTCCGCCGCGGCGACGCAGTCGAGCGCGACCTGCATGTGGCAGCGGTTGCCGAAGAGCGCCGGGTTCGGGTTCAGGGAGCCCAGGCACGCGAGCCGATCCGCGCGGTAGCCCGTCTCCTCGATCAGCTCCCGGGCCGCGGCCTGCTCGGGCGACTCGCCCGGATCGACGAGCCCGCCGGGCACCTCGAGCGTGACCACGCGCGACCCCTGCCGGAACTGGCGCACCATGACGAGCTCGTCGTGCGGCGTGAGCGCCACGACGTTGACCCAGGCTGGCGACTCGATGCGGTAGAAGGGATGGGCGGTGCCGGTGTGTGGCGACTCCATCGTCGCGACGTGGACGTCGAACACGCGGCAGTGTTGCAGATGCTCTTCGCGCAGCACGCGCCAGGGCTTCGGATGCGAGTCCCTCAACGCCCGTCCGCCTGGCCCTTCTGCGACAGCACGAGCGCGACGCCCGTCGTGCCCGGCTCGGCGGGCGGGGCCGTCGGGCTCGAGAGATCGACCTCGGCCCGGGTCATGGCGTTGCCGTCGGAGTCGAGGCGGGCCGTCAGCGAGATCGGCCCCGCGAAGCGCATGCTCGGGATCATGACGTCCCCCGGCCCGATCTCGAACTCGACCGGGAACTCGGGATCGGGGATCCGCAGCACCGCGAGCGGCGGTCCGCCGACCGCGCCCTCCGGTCGGGCGATCACGAACAGGATGGCGCCCTCGGGCCGCGCGCCCGCGAGCTCGGGCGCGAGCTCGATCCGCCCGGAGATCGGCTTCGCGTCCGCGCCCCCGGCCGCGCCTGCGCCTTCGGTGCGACTCGGCGGGAACGCCGCACGCCCGGCGCCGGCCTCGGGCCCGCTCGCGTCCGCTGCCATCGCCTGGGCCGCAGCGCCTTCGCCCGCGCCGCCGCCGTCGACCCCGCCCTGCATGCTGCCGGCCGGGGGGCCGGGAAAGATGCGCGCCAGGTCGGGCTCGCGGGGCTCTTCACCGGGCAGATAGGGCTCGATGTTGCGATCGCAGGCGAGGCTCCCGCCGACGGCGAGCAGGGCCGAGAGCACCGCTACGCGAGGGCGCAGACGCCGCAGGCGCCGGGGTCGCTCGCTCGGAACGGGTCGGAGGAGGCGCGGGGGGTGGATCATCGCGGGGCACGGTAGCGCGGGGCGCCCGGTGGACCAGAAGATCCGGGCGCGGGGCATCAAGACAAGCCCGCGATCGGCCGCTTCATGCGCGGTGAATCGCAACCGATCCCCTCGACGACGTCCGATCCCCCTCCTCTTCCTGCTGCCGCTCGCGCTCGCCCTGGGCCTGGCGGGCTCCGGGGCGGCGGTCGACCTCGGCGAGGCAGAGGGCAGCGACGAGGCCGGTCGGGCCGCGGACGTCGCGCTCGAAACCGCGAGCCCGTGCAAGGACGGGGAGACGCTCGCGACGGGCGCCCCCGATCCCGCGCTCTTCGCCCGCGAGGCCTCGCGTGGCGTCCAGGCGTTCTGGTGCGAGACCTACGACGCAGACGGCCCCCCGCGCCGGGCGGGCGCCTACCGG
>JBIPOQ010000503.1:0-3104 GCA_044379055.1 Myxococcota bacterium | reverse complement strand
CCCACGCCCTCACCGAGGTCATCATGATGACCGCCTACGGCACGATCGAGAGCGCCGTGGACGCCATGCGACTCGGCGCGTTCGACTACATCCAGAAGCCCTTCACGGAGCAGGAGCTGCTCGTGAAGGTGGGCAAGGCCGTCGAGAGCCGCAGGCTCGCCGGCGAGGTCGCCCTCCTCACGCGCGAGTTCCAGGATCGCTACAAGTTCGAGAACATCGTCGGGCGATCGGCGGCCATCCGCGACGTGCTCGGCCGCATCGTGCGCGTCGCCCCCACCGACACGATCGTGCTCATCACGGGCGAGAGCGGCACCGGCAAAGAGCTCGTGGCGAAGGCCATTCACGCGAACTCGAAGCGAACGAACAGGCCGTTCGTCCCGGTCAACTGCGCCGCCATCACGGAGACGCTGCTCGAGAGCGAGCTCTTCGGCCATCGAAGGGGCGCCTTCACCGGGGACACTGGAAACAAGAAGGGCCTCTTCGAGTTCGCCCACGAAGGGACGGTGTTTCTCGACGAGGTCGCCGAGATGCCCCTCTCGATGCAGGTCAAGCTGCTGCGATTCCTCCAGACGGGCGAAGTCCGACCCGTTGGCGACGAAACAACGCGGTACGTCGACGTCCGGCTCGTCGCGGCGACGAACAAGGTCCTCGAACGGGAGGTTGCGAACGGGAACTTCCGGGAGGATCTCTACTATCGACTGGCCGTGATCCCGATTCACGTGCCGCCGCTGCGCGAGCGCCCGGAGGACATTCGCGCCCTCTCGAATCATTTCCTGCGCCGCTTCTCCCAACGGGCGGGGAAGAGTGTCTCGGGGATCGCGGAGGACGCGATGGACCTTCTCGTCGCCTATGCGTGGCCGGGCAACGTCCGGCAGCTCGAGAACTCGATCGAGCGCGGTGTCGCCCTCTGCCAGGGCAGCCAGATCCAGGTCGAAGATCTTCCGGTCCGCCTGAAGGAGGAATCGCTCGTCCGCGAAGGGGAGACGATCCACAGCCTCCAGGTCATGGAACGCTCCCACATTCTCAGCACGCTCGAGCAGGTCAACTGGAATCGCAAACGCGCCGCCGCGTTGCTCCAGATCTCGACCACGACGCTCTGGCGCAGGCTGAAGGAATTCGGAATCGAGACCGACGGCTCCCGCCGCCCCGGGTCGCCAGCGCCTGTGCCTTCGTTGTCGCGCTGACGCGCGGAGCGAAGGGCACTCGGCGCTCCGCGATGCGATGGGGCCCGCTGACGAGATACGACAGACGACGCCGCGGCGATGCCGGGCGCATGGAGAGGGATGATGTCCAAGGAAAAGGAAAAGGCAGAGGTCAAGACCGAGGCGCCGGGCGCGTCGAAGGGCGGGGGCAAGGGCGGGATCATGATGATCGCTGCGGCTGCGCTCGTGTCCCTCGGACTGGGCGCCGGGGGGGCGTTCTTCTTCGCCGGGTCCCAGGCTGCAGCTCCGGCGCATGCCCCGGTCGTCTCCGAAGCCGAGGCCGCGGCCGCCGCCGAGGCGGCGAACCAGAAGCAGGCGAGCGACAGCTACAAGGAGCGCCTCTACGCCCTCGAGCCCCTGGTCGTGAACGTCACCGGCGACGGCTACAACCGCTTCCTGAAGCTCCGCGTCGAGCTCGAGGCGGGCGATGTCGAGCTGAAGAGCGAGATCGAAGCGCGCCTCCCGCAGGTACGGGACGCGCTGATCGTGCTGCTCTCGAGCAAGCAGCTCTCGGACATCACCGACTTCGAGGGGAAGGCGCTCCTCAAGGAGGACATCCTCGAGCGGGTCAACGACCTGCTGGAGACGGGCGACGTCAAGTCGGTGCTGTTCACGGAGTTCGTGGTCCAGTGATGGCTGGGGCCGATCCGGACATCCTGTCTCGAGAGGAGCTCGATGCGCTGCTCGCGGAAATGCCGAGTCTGCTCTCGGAGCGCGACGCCGGCACTCCCGACTCCGTCTCGAGGGAATCCGATCTCGAGCTCGAACGTGCAAACGAGCTCTTCGGGTTCGAGTACGGGCGGGCGCTCTCGAATCGGCACGAGCGGGTGATCCATTTCGCCCTGATCGGCCAGCGCGAGATCGAGATCTCGGAAGTCGCCGAGCTGATGCTGCCCACCGATCTCGTGGGGGTCTTCCAGATCCAGCCCAGGGGGCTGACGGGCCTGCTGCTGCTTTCTCGGCCGTTCTTCTTCGAGATGATCTGCACGCTCTTCGGTGCCGGCCCGAACATCAAGCCGATCCGCCCGCCGACCCGCGAGTACACCCGGATCGAAAGGCGCTTCTTCATGCGGATCGCGAAGGAGATGCTCGCGAAGCTCGAGGAACAATGGCAGGCGCTGGAGCCGGTCACGCTCGCCTGGGTCGGCATGCAGGGGCGGTCGGTGATCGCGAAGAGCGAGGCTCGCTCGGCGCTCCTCGCGACCTTCGACGTGCGCGGCTTCACGGAGAGCTGTCGCGTACGTCTCGCGATTCCGAGCGAGGCGTTCCGGAAGGCGGGATCGGCGCCGACGAGGCCCGCGGAGAGCGTGGCGCAACCCGGGGTGTCGCTGCTCGACGTGCCGATCCGGCTGCGTGCCCAGGTCGGAACGGTCGAGCTCACGCTCGCCGAGGTGGGTCGCCTCGAGGTCGGCCAGTCGATTGCGCTCGATGTCCCGACCGACGGCTCGTTGACGGTCCGGATCGGGGAGCGCGAGAAGTTTCGCGGCATCGCGGGGACGCGCGGATCCCGGCGGGCCGTTCAATTGCAGGAACGCATCGAGGCAGTGGAGTAGGAACGCATGGCGGATCAGGCTGAGAAACAGGATCTCCCGGAGATCGACGAGAAAATCGTCGCGAAGGGGAGCCAGGACGCGACGGGCTCGGCGCGCGGTGGACCCGTGGCAGCCGACCTGGGACTGATCCTCGAGGTGCCGCTCCGACTGAGCGTCGAGATCGGGAGCGCGAACCTTCCCGTTCGGGACGTGCTCGCCCTCACCAAGGGGTCCGTCGTCGAGCTCGACCGCATGAGCGGCGAGCCCGCGGACGTCTACGCGAACGATCGGCTGATCGCGCGCGGCGAGGTCTCGGTGGCCGACCAGCGGGTCGCAATCCGCATCACCGAGCTGGTCGGGCCGAAGGCCC
>JBIPOQ010000502.1:0-3119 GCA_044379055.1 Myxococcota bacterium | reverse complement strand
GGCGTGCATCACGTCCGGTCGGACGTCGATCCAGGCGAGATCCTCGTCGGCGATGCGCTCGACCTGACGCAGGACGTAGTCGACCTGGGACTCGATCATCGTCAGGATCGAGCCGTTGTTGGTGTTCGGGCCGTAGAGCATGAAGAGGTTCGGGAAGCCCGAAGTCGTGATGCCGTGATGGGCGAGGGCGCCGTCGCGCCAGGCCTCGTCGATCCGGATCCCGTCGCGGCCGGTCGCGTCGATCGCGGAGAGGTACCGGTTCGCGCCGAAGCCCGTCGCGAGGATGAGCGTGTCGCAGGCCCTAAGCCTGCCGTCGCGGGTCACGACTCCGTCCGGCGTGATCCGGTCGATGGAGTCCGTGACCAGCTCGAGGTTCGGACGATTGAAGGCCGGGTAGTAGTCGTTCGACATCAGGGGGCGTTTGCATCCCCAGGGATGGGTCGGCCGCAGCCGGGCTCGGGTCTCGGGATCCCGAACGACCTCGAGGGCGGCGAGCCCATGGGCCTCGTACTCGGCGAGCGCCTTCGGATCCGAGAAGGTCATGCCCTCGTCCACGCGTCGGAAGAGCTCCTCCCGCAGCTCGAGGGCCGCGGTCGGATGGGTCCGCAGGTGGTCGAGCTGCTCGGGCGTGTAGGGCGTGTCGTCCTTCGGGAGGACCCAGTTGGCCGTTCGCTGGAAGAGAAAGACCTGTCCCGCCTGCTTCACGATCTCGGGGACGAATTGGACGGCGCTCGCGGCGCTTCCGATCACGGCGATGCGTCGGCCCGTCAGATCGAGGCTCCGATCCCAACGCGCCGAGTGGAAGGAACTTCCGCCGAACGTTTCGAGACCGGGAATCGCGGGATGGGACAGCTCGTTGAACATCCCGAGCGCGCTGACGACGATCTCGGCCTCGAGGGTTTCGCCCGAGCGGAGCCCCAGGGTCCAGCCGTCCCGCGCGTCGTTCCAAGTCGCGCGGGTCACCTCGGCGCCGAAGCGGACATGCCGCAGCAGGTCGTACTTCTCGGCGAGATCCTCCATGTACCTCAGGATCTCGGGCTGCGACGCGTAGGGACGGGACCAGTCCTTCTTGATCTCGAACGAGAACGAGTAGATCGCGGACTGCAGGTCGCACGCACAGCCGGGATAGCGGTTGTGGTACCAGGTGCCGCCGACCCCCTGGCCCTTCTCGAGCAGGACGAAATCCTCGAAGCCCGCCTGCCGCAGGCGCACACCCATGCAGAGCGCCCCCGGTCCGGCGCCGATGATCGCGATCCGGAGCTTTCGGGCGGGGTCTCGGCGACTGGGCAAGGGCGGTCTCCCGGGCGGGCGGTCCAGCATCAGGTAAACCAGGCATGACGAAGTTGTCAATACGAGTTGACCAGGGCGGTCGGCGGGTCGTATCGTGTCCGCATGTCGAAGCGATTCGCCGTCACCGACGCCTCCGAGCGGGTCTCGCATGCCCTGATCGGGATCGCGCGGGACCTCGAGCTGCGCATGCTGACGCGCCTGCAGGACGACCTGGGGCACGGCGGTCTCCGGCCGAGCCTGGGCCCGTTCCTCTCCCTCGTCTGGCTGGATGCGCGATCGCTCGGCGAGCTCGCCCAGGACCTCGGGGTGAGCAAGCAGGCCTGTAGCCAGCTGGCCGGAATCGCGTTGAAGGCCGGATTCATCGTCCGCCGATCGGCGCCCGGGCCCGCGCGAGGGCAGGTCGTTGCGCTTTCGGCGCGCGGGCGCGTGCTGGTCGACGACGCGATCGGGATCCTGCGCGAGGCGGAGATCGAGTACGAGAAGGCAGTGGGGCCGGTCCGTTTCCGGCAGCTCGCGGGCGCCGTCGCGAAGCTCCATCGATCGCTCGAGGTCCAGCCCCCGGTCGAGGGTTCGCGTACGAGCCCCGTCGCGCCCCGCCTGGGCGGGCTTCCGCAGCTGGCGGTCGAACTCCAGCGTCGACTCATCGAGGCGACCGCTTCGCTCGGGCATCGCGGGCTCAAGCCGTCGCAGGGACTCGTGCTCCCGCTGATCGGGCCGGAGGGCGCGCGCGTTCGCGATCTTGCCCGGCGCCACCGGGTCAGTCGACAGTCGATCAGCCTGACCGGGCTCGAGCTCGAATCCCTCGGCTACCTGCGTCGGGCGCCCGATCCGACGGATCGGCGCGGCACGATCCTCCAGCGCACGCCACGGGGCGATCGGCTGCTCGCCGACGCGGATGAAGCCGCGGCTCGGCTCGATCGGAGCCTCGCCGCAGACCTCGGCGAAGCCGCCTTCGAAGCGCTGCGCGAGACCGCGGGCCTGCTCTTCGGATCACTGCGGGCGAGCGACGATCCGGAAGCCCCCGTCCGGAAGTCGCGACTTCGTCTGCGGGTCGTCAGTCCGCCGCCCGAGTCTCCGCCGGACGATTCCGATCTCGACCGGCTGGCCGCGAGCCTGCGCCTGCGGCTCGGCGCGCGCGACGCGGCGCGTCTGGGGGCGCTGCTGGTCGCCGATCGCAACGCGACCGAGGGCGCCGGGGGCCGTCGTCGCAACGCGAGGCGACGCGCATGAAGGACGAGGTGCGAGCGATGGTCCTCCGGGCGCCGGATCGTCTGGAGCTCGAGCGCTTCGAACGGCCGCGCATCGGCGACGACGAGGCGTTGCTGCGGGTCGAGGCCTGCGGTCTCTGCGGAACGGACGCGGAGGTCTTCTCGGGCAACATCCCGCTGCCCGTGGCCGTCATTCCGGGACACGAGCCCGTGGGCCGGATCGAGGAGATCGGACCGAGAGCGGCGAAGCGATGGCAGCTCGCTCCGGGAGACCGGGTCGTCCTGGAGGCGGAGCTCGCCTGCGGCCGTTGTCTCGGATGTCTCGAAGGGAGCGAGTGTCGGCTCTCCCCCGGCACCTATGGATTCATGCCGACGACGCTGGCCCCTTCGCTCTGGGGCGGTTATGCCGAGATGCTCTTCCTGCCGGCGGGCGCGGTGCCCCACAAGATCGATGCGCGGATCCCGCCCCGCATCGCAGCGCTCTACAACGCGCTCGGGGCGGGCTTTGCCTGGGCGGTCGCGGTGCCTGGCCTGCGCGTCGGAGACTCGATCGCGATCTTTGGACCGGGGCAACGCGGTCTCTCCTGTGTCCTCGCCGCGCAGCAGGCCGGTGCCCATCGC
>JBIPOQ010000501.1:0-3123 GCA_044379055.1 Myxococcota bacterium | reverse complement strand
ATCGATTGGCTCGAGGGCCGCGGCGCCCTCGCGCGTCGCCCCGCCACACGCGCGGGCGAGCGCCCGCAGGCCTTCGCCCGCCCGGCCCGCTTCGTCATTCGCTGAGCGCCCGACCGCTGGGGGAAGAAACGCCCCTCGCCCCTCGCCGGGACCTCGGCCCGACTCGAGCCCTTCTCGCCGAACCGGCGTTCCGTTCGAAGGCCATCGCCGGCGAAGCGCCTGTCGGCGAAGCGGAATTGCCGGCGGCCTGCCGTCACGCCGCCGGTGCGGCCTGAAAATCGCGAGAAGCCCCGAATTTCCGCGAGATTTTCCCTGCTCCCGGACCACTCATCGCTCATACCACGAACCCGTGGTTTTGGAATGGATCATCTCATGTCGTCGAAGCTGTTCTCCCGGTCGTCGTCCGACTCGAGCTCGCCATCGCGCGCCAGGCGCCGCCATCTCCCGCTCGCCGTCGCAGCGCTCTTCGTTGCCTTCGTGTCGGCGGGGACGTCCGCGCTGGCCGCGCCGGTCGACGTCTTCTTCAATGGCAACCGCCCCGCGAGCGATCCGACGACGGCCTTCGGGATCAGCCTCGACTCGGCGATCAACGCGCGGGACAACTTCGGCGTTCCGATCATTACGACCGTCGAGCTCCTGACGACGATCTCGAACCGCATCTCCGTGGTCCAGCCGAAGTCGTCGTCCCTCGTCGTTTCGCCGAATCCGCCGACGGCGGCCCAGAATACGGTCATCTCCGATTGGAAGGTGAGGAACACCTCCCGCGGTACGCTCGCGGATTCGAGCTACCTCGTGTTCACGCATACGGATCCCTACTCCGTCAATCGCAACACGATCGAGTACGCCGACGAGAACGTCGGCCTCCGCATCGACGCCGAGGACGGCTGGGTCATCATCCGCGGCCAGTCGCAGGGCGTCGACTACTACTACCCGGCGCTGCTCCTCGGGGACAACCTGGCGGCGCGTGACCGCGTGACCGCGTCGATCCACTACGTCGTCAACGAGCCGCTCATCGGCATCCGCAAGGGCGGGAAGACCCGGTACTACCTGCCGGAGCTCCAGCTCGGCTTCGCCAAGGTCGTCATTCCGGAGCCGGGAACGGCGCTCCTCCTCGGCCTCGGCCTGACCGTGCTCGCCGCGCAGCGAAAGCGCGCTTAAGGAATGACCGAGATGAATTCCGTGCTCCCGTCCGGAGCGCCTCGGCGCTCCCGCGGCGTCCTTGCCGCGTCGATCGTTCTGCTCGGCCTCTCCCTGCCGTCGCTGGCCCTCGCGGCCGACGAGGCGAGCGTGCTCCGCGCGCGGGCTGCCCAGCTCGCGACCAAGGGGGATTGCTCGGCGGCGCTTCCGCTGATCGATCAGGCGAAGGCCCTCGATCCGGCCGGCGACGACGCAACGGCGCTGATGGCCGGTCGCTGCTTGATCAGCCAGGAGCGCTTCGCCGAAGCGAAGCCCGTCCTCGAGCGCGCCGTCGCCTTCGACGCGAAGTCCGGCGACGCGCGGCTCGCGCTCGGTGTCGCGAAGTACCACCTCGGCGAGAAGGATTCGGCCCGAGCCGATCTCGAGGCGGCCCAGGCGATGCTGCCGAACAATCCCGAGGCCGAGCTCTACCTCGGCCTCCTGCTGCTCGAGGACGAGAAGCCCGCCGAGGCCATCAATCGTCTCGAGCGCTCGCGCAGCCTGCAGGGCGATACCTTCGAGCCCGCGTCCAACTACTATGCCGCCCTCGCCCAGGCGGAGGCCGGCGATACGAAGCGCGCCGAAGACGCGCTCCACCGCGTCCAGCAGCTCGCTCCGAACACGATCTGGGCCGAGCGCGCCAGCGAGGCCCTCGCCCAGGCCGAGGCCCGGAAGGCCGCCGCTGGCCCGAGCCGCTGGCTCACCGTCCAGGCGGGCCTCGACTACGATTCGAACGTCTCCCTGCGCAGCGATGCCATCGCCCAGCCCGAGAACATCTCCGACGATGACGATGCCCGGGCCTGGTGGGGCGTCGATACGGGCGCCGAGCTCTTCCGCAAGAACGGCTGGGGAGGCGGCATCGGCGGCACCTATACGGGCTCGCAGCCCTTCAAGGCCGACGATTTCGGCCAGCACTTCATCAGCAGCTCGCTCTGGCTCGACCGCGAGCTCGGGAGCCGCACGCTTCTGCGGCTCGCGCCGGAAGGCGGATTCGGCTTCTTCGACGAGGACGAGTTCCTGCGCTTCATCGGCATCCGCCCGGAGATCCGCCACGACTTCGGCCGCGCCGGCATGGGCGCGCTCTACGTCCGCTACGCGTACAACGACTTCCGCTACGAGGAGTTCACGAACGACACCGTGCTCGTGAACCGCCGGGATCGCGATGGCCACGACGTCCTCTTCGGCTACGACCACCAGGTCGGTGTCACCGATTCCACGATTCTGCGCGGCGGCGTCTTCGGCCGCGACTACACCGCCAAGGGCAGCGACTACGATTTCACGGGCGGCGGGGGCTGGCTGGGCGTACGACAGCTGCTTCCGGCGCGACTGATCCTCGATCTCACGGGCAGCGTCGAGTACGACGACTACGAGAGCCGTTCCTCCTTCGCGGTGGTCGGCGAGTCCGCCGAGCGACGCGACGTCATCGGTGCCGCGGGCGCGGTCCTGACCCGGCCGATCACGGACTGGCTGTCGGTTTCGGCTCGCTACCAGTATCTGAACAACGACTCGAATACCCAGGTCTTCGACTACGACCGCCACATCGCGGGCGCCTTCGTCACGATTGGCCTGCTTCGCTAGTCGCGAGGCAAGCCGGGAGAGAGCAACATGATTCGATTCGAGCGGATTGCGATCGGAGCGCGGAATTCGGGCGGGCGTTCGGCGCGACGTGGACGGGTCTGCGGCGCGGTCGCGGTGCTCGGCTGCTTCGGGCTCGGCCTCGCTCTCGTCGGCCTCGCCGGCGCTCCGGTGGCCCAGGCCTCCGACGAGAACCAGCAGGCGGCCGCAACGGCGCCGATCGCCGAGGTGGCGAGCGTCTCCGGAACGGTCGAGGCCATCGGTCTCGACGGCCAGACGCGCGCGCTGCAGATCGGCGATCCGATCCAGGCGGGCGAGCGGGTCCAGACCGGTCCCGGATCGACGGCCGGCATCTGGCACGACGAGGTCCTC
>JBIPOQ010000500.1:0-3126 GCA_044379055.1 Myxococcota bacterium | reverse complement strand
GCTTTCGTCACCTGCTGGTGCGATTCGGGCCGGCGTCGATCCAGGCCCGGCAGCCGGGGCGCCTGCGGATCGTCGACAGCGCACCGCTCGGGATGAAGCAGAACCTCCATCTCGTCGAGGTGGACGGTCAGATCCTCTTGATCGGCGCGGCCGAGTCGGGCCTCGTCCGGCTCGCCCGGATCGACCGGCGTGATCCGCGCGACGAAGGGGGACGGAACGTGGGCGAGGCGAGGTCGGTCGTGCCCCCGAGTCCGAGCCGGCGCGCCCGCCTTCTCCGCGGCGTCAGCGCCTCGATCGGCGCCCTCTCGCTCGCGATCGTCTGCGCTCTGCTCGTTTCGGGCGGCGAAGCGGCGGCGGCGACCGCGAAGGGGACGACCGGAACCGTCTCGGCCGAGCCGACCTTCTCCGTCACGATCAACGGTGCGACCGGACCGGATCAGATCTCGGACACGCTGAAGATCGTCCTCGTCCTGACGGCGATCTCGGTCGCACCTTCGATCCTGCTGATGGCGACCTGCTTCACGCGCATCCTGATCGTGCTCGGGCTGCTTCGCCAGGCCCTCGGGACCGCGACGCTGCCGCCGAACCAGGTCCTCGTCGGGCTCGCCCTGATGACGACGGTCTACGTCATGGCCCCGGTCGGCGAGGCGGTCTACGCCGACTCCATCACGCCCTACATGGAAAAGTCGATCGGTGGCGAGGAGGCGCTCGAGAAGGGCATCGCGCCGGTGCGCGACTACATGCTCCGGCAGGTCCGGGAGTCCGACCTGATGCTCTTCGTCGACATGAAGGGCGAGACGATTCCCGAGGACGAGAGCGAGGTCACGCTCTCCGCCTTGATGCCGGCGTTCATGATCAGCGAGCTGCGGGCGGCCTTCGAGATCGGCTTCATGATCTATCTGCCGTTCCTCGTCGTCGATCTGGTCATCGCGTCGATGCTCATCTCGCTCGGCATGATCATGCTGCCACCGGTCATGATCGCGCTGCCGTTCAAGCTGATGCTCTTCGTGCTGGTCGACGGCTGGAATCTGACGCTGACCTCGCTCGTCGCGGGGCTGCAATGACCGCGGGCACGCGCCGGGGGGGCGATTCGTGAGCCTCGAGCAGATCAGCACGATCATGCAGGACATGATGATGACGACGCTCATCGTCTCGGCGCCGATGTTGATCGCGGCCCTCGTCGTCGGTCTGGCGATCTCGGTCTTCCAGGCCGCGACCCAGATCAACGAGCAGACGCTCTCCTTCGTGCCGAAGATCGTCGTCGTCTTCGGGGTCTTCGGGGCGCTCTTTCCCTGGATGATGCAGCTCATGATGGAGTTCAACGGACGGGTCATGGGCATCGTCGCCGGGGCGGGGGGACCGTGACCCTCGAGCTCGCCCTGATGCCCGTGTTGTCGGCCCTGCTCGGGAGCGTTCGCGTGCTCGCCATGATGTGGGTCGGTCCGCTCTTCAGCCATCCGGCGATCGGTGCGCGCGTGCGCGTCATGGCGGCGTTGATGGTCGCCTGGGTGGCTGCGCCGGTGGGCGTCGAGCGGCTCGCCGGACCGCAATGGGATCTCGCGAGCGTGGCCGCGGCCGTGGCCGTCGAGCTCCTCGTCGGCCTCGCGGTCGGCGTCGGCGCGATGCTGGTCTTCTCCGCGATGATGCTGCTCGGGGAGCTCCTCGCCGTGCAGGGGGGGCTCGGTGCCGCGCAGACGATCGACCCGGCCACGGGGGGC
Organism: Myxococcota bacterium; assembly: GCA_044379055.1. Lineage (GTDB taxonomy): Bacteria > Myxococcota_A > UBA9160 > UBA9160 > UBA4427 > UBA4427. The sequence continues at coordinate 1,408 of JBIPOQ010000500.1, read as the reverse complement.
TCGAGTCCGGCGATCGGCATGGCCCTCGAGTCCTTCGCGCTCCTGATCTTCCTCGCGATCGACGGCCACCACGACCTGATCCGCGGCATCGCCGCGACCTTCGAGTTCATGCCGGTCGGCGGTGCTCTTCCGTCGACCGACATCTTCCTGGAGATCGCTCGTCTCGGGCATTCGGTCTGGCAGGTCGCTTTCCAGATCGCCGCGCCGGTCACGGTCGCGATCTTCGTGCAGAACATCGCGACCGGAGTCCTGGGGCGGGCGATGCCCCAGCTCAACATCCTGATCGTCAACCTTCCCCTGCACGTCGGGCTCGTGTTCCTGATTCTGGGGCTCGGCGCCAGCGACTTCGTCCACGTGATGAAGGATTCGATCGAGGTCTGGCCGGAGACCGTGTTCGGCGTGCTCGCCGGAGACTCGCATGGCGGATGACGCCGACAAGACCGAGGAGCCGACGCCGAAGAAGCGCGAGGACGCCCGCGAGAAGGGGCAGGTCGCCCAGAGTCGCGACGTCGGGACGGTGATCATGCTCGTGGTCGGGACGCTCGCGCTCGGCTCGAGCCTCGGCGCGGGGATCGGCCAAATGGTGGTCGACGTCGCGCGCGAGGCGTGGGGCGGGGCTCTCGTCCAGCCCGACAGCCTCGAGGACTACCACGCGCTTTTCCTCTACCACGGCCTCCGCATGGGGATCGTGCTCGCGCCCTTCGCGCTGCTCTTCATGGTCGTCGGCGTGGCCTCGAACGTCGCCCAGGTCGGTTGGCTGGTCTCGAGCGAGGCGCTGGCCTTCAAGCTCTCGAAGCTCGACCCGATCGCGGGATTCACGCGGATGTTCAGCCTCGATCGGGTCTACGAGCTGGTGAAGGCGATCCTGCGCCTCGCCGTCGTCGTCTGGATCCTCTGGATCACGCTCGCGCCTGCGTTCCCCGAGGTCTTCGCGCTGCTCGGGGCGACCGCGATCGAGATGGGGCGGGTCGGGGGGGAGCTCCTCGAGCGGACGATCTGGATCATCCTCGCGGTCTTCGCCGCCTTCGCGGCCTTCGACTTCTTCTGGCAGACCTGGCAGCTCGAGAAGAAGCTCCGGATGACCAAGCAGGAGGTCCGGGACGAGGCCAAGCAGCGGGAAGGCGATCCCAAGGTCAAGAGTCGCATCCGGCAGATCCAGCGGGAGGCCGCGCAGCGCCGGATGTTCGAGGCGATCCAGGACGCCGACGTCGTCGTCGTCAATCCGACCCATTATGCGGTCGCGCTCCAGTACCGGCCGCCGCTACAGGCCTCGCCGAAGGTCCTCGCGAAGGGGCGGAACCTGATCGCGCTCCGGATCAAGGCGCGGGCCATCGAGCTGGGCATTCCGATCGTCGAGAATCCGCCGGTCGCGCAGCTCCTCTACAAGACCGCGAAGATCGACCGTGAG
>JBIPOQ010000067.1:0-11300 GCA_044379055.1 Myxococcota bacterium | reverse complement strand
GTCATGGGCGCCTACGGCCGCAACCGGATCACGGACTATTTCCTGGGGAGCAACGCCGCGTCGGTCGCGCGGACCTCGCCCGTGTCCGTGCTGCTCGCGCGCTAGCCGGTGCCCCGAACGGCCGGGCCCGTCCGGCTCGACCTGCTCGCCCGCGCGATCGGCTGCGAGGTCGAGGGCGATGGCGCGCTCGAGATCGGCGGCTTCGCCTCCCTCGAACGAGCCGCGGAAGACGAGCTGGTCTTCGTGCGCGACCGCGCCCATCAGCCGGCCCTCGACACGAGTCGCGCCCGGGCCGTCGTCGCGCCGGTCGGCCTCGAGGTGCGCGGGCGGAGCGTCCTTCGCAGCCCACGACCGGCCTACGACTTCTCGCGCCTCATGCAGTCTTTCCTGCCGGCCTCCCGCCCCGCCGCGGGCCTGGCCGCCGGCGCTCACGTCGATGCCAGCGCGGTCGTCGATCCGACGGCGGCGATCGAGCCCGGCGCCCGCGTCGGGCCCGGCAGTCGCATCGGCGCGCGGAGCATCGTCGGCGCGAACGCGACCGTCGGTCCCCGGGTCCGGATCGGGACGGATTGCTGGCTCCATTCGGGCAGCGTCGTCCGGGAGGACTGCGAGCTCGGCGACCGGGTCGTCCTCCAGCCCGGGGCGGTCGTCGGCAGCGACGGGTTCGGGCTCGTCGCCGACGAGCAGGGGCGTCCGGTCGCGATGGCCCACCGCGGGCGGGTCGTGATCGAGGACGACGTCGAGATCGGCGCGAACACGACGATCGATCGCGCGACCCTCGACGAGACCCGGATCCGTCGTGGCGCGAAGATCGACAACCTCGTCCAGATCGCCCACAACTGCGACATCGGCGAGAACGCCCTGATCGTCGCCCAGACCGGCCTCTCCGGCGGGACGATCGTCGGGCCCGGCGCGATCGTGATGGCGCAGGCGGGGACCACGGGCCATCTGCGCATCGGCGCCCGCGCCTTCGTCGGTGCCCGCGCCGGGCTGCACCACGACGTCGCCGACGGCGAGCGCGTCTTCGGCTCCCCCGCGATGGAGGAGCGGACCTGGCATCGCGCGATGGCCGGCCTCAAGCGACTGCCCGAGCTCTTGCGACGCGTGAGACGTCTGGAGCAGCAGCTCGGTCTCCGTGCCGAGGCCGACCCTGGCGACGCGGCGGCATCCCGAGGAGACTCCGAGCCGGATTGATCGACGCGAAGGGGCGTGGATGTCGGCCGGCGAGGGATCGAACGGGAGGTGGATCGGCGGCGAGCCGTCCCGGGGACGACCGCTCGCGGCGCTCCGCGCGGCCTACTCGAGCTGTCGCAGCGATCTCGATCTCGACGCCCTCCGCGCGGCGCTCGAAGACGATCCGCGTTCGGGCGCGCGGGAGCTGCTCGACCGCATCGCGTCGCGGCGCGACGCCGTGCACCGGGAGCGCGTTCGACTGTCGGGGCTGCTCGCCCTGCGCGACGAGCTCGCCGCTCGGGGCGTGCACGGCATCGCGGGGGTCGACGAGGTCGGGGTCGGGCCGCTCGCGGGGCCGGTCGTCGCCGCGGCGGTCGTGCTCCCGATGCAGGTCGAGCTCGTCGGCCTCGACGACTCGAAGCGCGTGCCCCCGGCGCGGCGCGCGAGCCTCGCCCGGGAGATCCGCGAGACGGCCCTCGGCATCGGCCTCGGCGAGGTCGGCGTCGAGGAGATCGACCAGATGGGGATCTATCGCGCGGCGCTCGAAGCCATGCGGCGCGCGGTGGCGAGTCTCGCGCGGGTCTGCCCCGTCGGTCATCTGCTGGTCGACGCGCGCACCGTGCCGGGATTCGACGGGCCGCAGACCGCGATCATCAAGGGCGATTCGAAGGACGCCAGCATCGCCGCGGCCTCGATCGTCGCGAAGGTCCACCGCGACGCCTGGATGGAGCGCCTCGGCGAGCGTCATCCCGCCTACGGCTTCGAGCGCCACATGGGCTACGGCACCGCGGAGCACGTCGCCGCCCTCGAGCGCCACGGACCCTGCCCCGTGCACCGTCGTTCGTTCGCGCCCGTCGCCCTCGCCGAGCGCCGATTCGCGCTGCGCTCCGGCGCCTCCGCATGACGCAGGCCCCCGTCTCCCGTCCCCGTTTCGTGATCCGGAGCCGGCCGGAGGATTTCGTCGTCGTCGAGGAGCCGCTCTACGCCGCGTCCGGCGCCGGCGGGCATCTCTTCGTCGAGATCGAGAAGCGCGGCCGCACGACGGAGCAGGTCGCGCGCGAGCTCGCGCGCTGCTGCGGCGTCGCTCCGATGGAGGTCGGTTATGCGGGGCGCAAGGACCGCCACGCGGTGACGCGGCAGTGGTTCTCGGTGCCGGGCGTCGAGCCGGAGCGCGCGCTCGAGATCACGCTCGAGGGGGCGCAGGTACTCGGCGCCGTGCGCCACGAGCACAAGCTCAAGACGGGTCATCTGCGCGGCAATCGCTTCGAGCTGGTCGTCGGGAGCGACACGCCCGTCGATTTCCCGACCCTCGAGGCCCGTGCGGAGGAATTGGTCCGCCGCGGCATGCCCAACCGCTACGGCGAGCAGCGCTTCGGCCGGGCGGGCGACAACGCCGAAGCGGCGCGGAAGCTGTTCGCGGGCCGCTCCGCGCGCCGCGACCTGCGCGCGGCGCGCTTCCTCGTCTCGGCGCTCCAGGCCGAGGTCTTCAACGCCGTGCTCGCGGAACGCAGCGAGGGCTACGACGACGTCCTCGTCGGCGATCTCGCGCGCGTCGAGGTGAGCGGTGGGCTCTTCTGGGTCGACGACCTCGAACGCGAGCGCCCGCGCGCCCGCGCCTTCGAGATCAGTGCCACCGGTCCGATCTTCGGCACCAAGGTGCGCGAGCCCCGGGGCGAGGTCGCTGTCCTCGAAGCGCGGGTCCTCGAGCGCCACGGCATCCCGCCCGCGAGCGAGCTCTCGCTCCCGCGCGGCCTGCGTGCGCTCGGGACCCGGCGTCCCCTGCGCGTCCAGCCCCGCGATCTGGTGCTGACGCCGGTGGCGGACGGACGGGGCTTCCGCCTGGTCTGCGGGCTGCCGCCCGGCGCCTACGTCACGGTCCTGCTCGAGAGCCTCGTCGGCGAGCTCGGCGTCGTCGTCGACGGATCGCGGGGGAGGCTGTCCCCTGACGAGGAATCGGCCGCAGGTGTATCGTCGCCCGACGCGGATTGACCCGGGGAGAGCAGCATGAAGATTGCAGCGAGCGTGACGGATCTGATCGGTGGAACCCCGCTCGTGCGGCTCAATCGCGTCGTCGGGAATTGCGGGGCGACGATCCTCGGCAAGCTCGAGTCCGCGAATCCGGGCAACAGCGTCAAGGACCGCATCGGCAAGGCGATGATCGAGGCGGCGGAGAAGTCCGGCGCCCTGGTGCCCGGCCGTTCGACGATCGTCGAGCCGACCTCCGGGAATACGGGGATCGCCCTCGCGATGGTCGCCGCGGTCAAGGGCTATCCGTGCGTGATCGTCATGCCCGACACGATGAGCCCCGAGCGCCGCGCCACGATGCGCGCCTTCGGCGCGAAGATCATCCTGACCGAGGGCGCGAAGGGCATGCGGGCGGCGATCGAGCGCGCGAACGAGATCGCGGCGAAGATCCCGAATTCGTACATCCCGCAGCAGTTCCGCAATCCGGCCAATCCGACGGTCCACTTCGAGACCACCGCACAGGAAATCTGGAACGACACCGACGGGCGCGTCGACGCCCTCGTCGCCGGCGTCGGAACGGGCGGAACGATCACGGGCGTGGCCCGCTTCATCAAGCCGAAGAAGCCCTCGTTCAAGGCGATCGCCGTCGAGCCGATCGACAGCCCCGTCCTGTCCGGCGGCTCGCCGGGTCCGCACAAGATCCAGGGCATCGGTCCCGGCTTCGTGCCCGAAGTCCTCGAGACCGACCATCTCGACGGCGTCATCACGGTGTCGAACGAGGCCGCCGTCGCCATGTCGCTGCGACTCGCGCGGGAAGAGGGGATCCTCTGCGGCATCTCGGCCGGTGCGAACGTGCATGCGGCGATCGAGTACGGCTCGCGGCCCGAGAACGCGGGCAAGACGATCGTGACCGTGATCTGCGATTTCGGGGAACGCTACATCCAGACGATCCTCTTCGAGAAGCTCCGCTACGAAGGCAGCGACGCCCTCGACGTCTGAGCGAACGCAGACGTTCGCCCCGTTCTTCGCGGAGGCGCCGTCGGGCCGCCTCGGGAGGCCGATCCCGGCGTTCGCTCGTCGCGCCGGCCGGGCGTCGAGCCGAGCCCCCACCGCGTCCGTCGCCCACGTTTCTTCGCCGTATTTTCGGGTGGCTCGCCCGGGCACCTGCCGATTCGCTCGCGGCCGGCCTCTCTCGATGGGGCCCGGGCTCCTCTTGCGGATTCCCGCGAGAGACTGACACTCCATCACATGTCGCGTGACGAGAAGAAAGCGGAGAGTCGCCGTCGCATCCTCGACTCGGCTCGGGACGTGTTCTTTCGAGACGGGTTCATGCGCGCGAACCTCGACGAGGTCGCCGAGAAGGCCGGTGTCGCGAAGGGGACGCTCTACCGTTATTTCGAGAGCAAGGCCGATCTCTACGTCGCGGTCCTGACCCACAACCACGAGATCTTCCTCGACCTGATGGAGGCCGCGGGGCAGCAGGGCGAGACGGCCCTCGATCGCGTCCGGTCGATCGCACGCTTCTACTTCGCGCACTGGCTCGATCATCCCGACTATTTCCAGATCTTCTGGGCCGTCGACAACGAGAGCGTGATCGGGGAGCTGCCGCGGGCGGTGATCGACAAGATCGCGACGTTCTGGGAGCGCAACCTGAACGTGACCCACGAGGTCCTGCAGCAGGGCGTCGCGTCGGGCGAGCTCGTGCCCTGCGATACCTGGGAGGTCGCGAACGTGCTCTGGTCGATCGCGGACTCGTTGATCGAGTCGGACAACACGAAGGCCCGCCGGCAGATCCGCAGGCGCCCGCTCGAGCCGCTCTACACCCATGCGATCGAGACCGTGATGCGCGGCATCCTCGTCGATCCGACCCGGATCGAGCTCAGCGCCGCCGACCCGGCACGCGAGATCCGAACGGCGTAGCCCGCTGCGCGCGATACCATCGCCCCGTGACGACTCATCCCTCGCAGCCTCCGAGCGGCTCTTCGCGGCGCCTCGTCGTCATCGACGGCGCGAATGCGATCTACCGCGCCTTCTTCGCCATCCCGAACCTCCGCGCCCCCGATGGAACCCCGACCAACGCGGCCTACGGCTTCGCGACGATGCTCGCGAAGGTCCTGCGCGAGGAGCGGCCGACCCACGTCGTCGTCGCCATGGATCCGCCCGGCGGCAGCTTCCGGAACCAGCTCTATCCCGAGTACAAGGCGGGGCGCGACAAGCAGCCCGAGGATCTCACGGCGCAGCTCCCGCTCGTCGCGGAGATCTGCGAGGCGTTCGGCGTGCCGTGGCTCGTCGTCCCGGGGTTCGAGGCCGACGACGTGATCGCGACGCTGGTCGAGACGGCACCCGGCGAGGCCGAGGTCTGCATCGTCTCGACGGACAAGGACCTGATGCAGCTCGTGGGGCCCGGCGTGGAGCTGCTCGACACGATGAAGGGGCGACGCATCGACGAGGCGGCGGTCGAGGAGCGCTTCGGCGTCCGACCGTCCCAGCTGCTCGACCTGCGGGCCCTCGTCGGCGACCCGAGCGACAACATTCCCGGCGTGAAGGGGATCGGGGAGAAGGGCGCAGCGAAGCTCATCCTCGAGTACGGGGATCTCGATCGGCTCCTGACCGAGGCCGCGACCGTCTCCGCCAAACGCGCCCGCGAGAGCCTGCTCGAGCACGCCGAGGCCGCGCGTCTGTCCCGCGAGCTCTCGCGCCTGCGCGGTGACGCGCCGCTCGAGCCGGGATGGGGCGGTCTCGAACGAGCCGAGCCGGACCGCGAGCGACTGCGCGCCCTCTATCAGCGCCTCGGATTCTCGCGCCTGCTCGATTCGCTCGACGCTGGGGCGGCCTCGACTCCCGCCGCCGCCGGGGCGGCGCCCCGGTCGGACGCCGACGCGGCGCCGGGCGATGCGGATCCGAGCACCGATCCGGTCGTCGCCGGCGGGGAGGCCTCGATCGCCGAAGACCTGCCCTGTCCGCGCGTGATCGACGAGGCGGGACTCGAGGCTCTGCGCGCCCGTCTCGTGGGCGCGAGATCCCTGGTCCTCCATGCTGTCGTCTCGCCCGGCACCGCCGCCTCGGCCCAGCTGCTCGGCCTCGTCGTCGGCCGCGACGACGAGATCCTCGCGTACGTCCAGATCGCCGGAGAAGGGCTCTTCGATCGGGTCGGCATCGCGATGCCGGCGGTCGGCGAGCTGCTCCGATCGAGCCTCGTCGCGCAGCCCGTCGCGCGCTGGATCGCCTTCGACTCGAAGCAGGTCCAGAGCGTCTTCGGCGAAGCGGGGTTCGAGCTGCCCGTCCCTGGCGAGGACCTGCAGCTGGCTGGCCATCTGCTGGACCCGTCCGGCGCGCAGACCCTGAAGGCGATGGCCCAGGAGCATCTCGCGACCGTCGTGCCGGGCTGGGAGGACGTCGCGGGGCGCGGGGCGAAGGCGAAGGATGCGGGGGAGCTCGGCGTCGACGCCGTGGCGCGCTGGGCGGTCGCCGAGGCGAGGATCCTGCCCGCACTCGCGTCCGTGCTCCGAGGGCGGATCGAGCGCGACGAGCTCGCCGTCGTGTACGACGAGATCGAGCGACCGCTCACGAGCGTGCTCTCGCGCATGGAGCGGGCCGGGGTCCGGATCGACGAGAAGCATCTCGCGCGTCTGTCCGAGGAGTACGCCCGGGAGCTCGACCGCACGGAGCGCGAGATCCATCGCCTGGCGGGCGAGGAGTTCCTCGTCAGCAGCCCGAAGCAGCTCCAGACCATCCTGTTCGACAAGCTCGGCCTCCCGATCGTGAAGAAGACGAAGACGGGCTATTCGACGGACGAGAGCGTCCTCGAGCAGCTCGCGGGTCATCACGAGCTGCCCGCGAAGGTGCTGGCCTGGCGCAAGCTCTCGAAGCTCAAGTCGACCTACATCGACGCGCTCCCGCCGCTCGTCGATCCGCGGACGGGGCGCATCCACCCGAGCTTCCATCAGCTCGGGGCGGCGACGGGTCGGCTCTCCGCGTCGGATCCCAACGTCCAGAACATCCCGATCCGCGGGGCCGAGGGCGGACGCATCCGCGAGGCCTTCATCCCCGCCGAGGGCCGGGTTCTCCTCTCGGCGGACTATTCCCAGGTCGAGCTCCGCATCCTCGCGCATTATTCGGGCGATCCGTCGCTCGTCGAGGCGTTCGTGCAGGGCGACGACATCCATCGTCGGACCGCGGCCGAGGTTGCGGGCATCCCGCTCTCGGAGGTGACGGACGAGCAGCGGGCGCGGGCGAAGGCGGTGAACTTCGGGATCATCTACGGATCGTCGGCGTTCGGCCTTTCACAGCAGCTCGGGATCGCCGCGGGCGAGGCACAGTCGACGATCGACGCCTACTTCGCGCGTTATGTCGGCGTGCGCCGTTTCATCGACGAGGCGACGGAGCACGCGCGGGAGGCGGGCTTCGTCCGCACGCTGTTCGGGCGGCGGCGCTACCTGCCGGATCTCGCCTCGCGCAATCGCACGCTGCGACAGGCGGCGGAACGGATGGCGGTGAACACGGTGATCCAGGGGACCGCCGCGGATCTCATCAAGAAGGCGATGGTCTCGGTCGACCGGGCGATCCGGGAGGCGGGGCTCGACGCGACGATGATCCTGCAGGTCCACGACGAGCTCGTCTTCGAGGCGACGCCCGGGACGCTCGACGCGCTCACGCAACGGGTGCGCGAGGAGATGGAGGGGGTGGCGCAGCTGGCGGTGCCCCTGGTCGTCGACCTGGGCCACGGCCGGAGCTGGCGCGAGGCCCATTGAGGCGGGGCGGACGGGTTCGATTGGGGAGGGCCCCCGGGGAGGGCGACAGGGAATCCCCTTCCGGCGGCCGGTCGATCGGGCCTCGAGGAATTTTCAGGCCCCGGAGACTTTTTTTGACACTTCCTTCGGCTCGGGTCCACTCCATGAGTACATAAAGCCGAATTCCCCTTCCCAGGGATGGCCCGGAACGCCGCAAGGTGTTCCGGGCTTCTTCGTTTCTGGCCCCCGGCCCAGGCCCCGGGCAGACGCGCCGACGGGCTCAGCCGAGGAGCTTCGCCTTCGCGATGGCGTACTCCTCCTCCGTGAGGATCCCCTGCGTCAGGAGCAGGTTCAGCTTGCGGAGCTGATCCGCCAGGGCATCCCCGCGCTGGACCTCGACCGGGAAGGAGACGTCCTGCGTCACGACGAGATCCCCCTCCGACGGGTCGAGGTCGATCGGAGCCGCCGGCATCGGCTGGCCCCGGGTCGCCCGGGCGGTCGGAGCCGTCCGCGGCGGCAGGGCGGCATTGAGCTCGTTCAGGGCCGCGCCGCGCCGCTGGGCCATCCGCTCGGCAGTCGCCTGGGTCGAGCGATTCTCGCGGATCACCGGATGCAGCTTCTCCTGCGTGCGCCGCTCGGCCTCGGCCAGGGCTTCGCGGCTCGATTTCAGGAACTTGACGGCCCCGATCCCGAAGAGGGCCAGCGCCGGGAAGAAGGTGGCCGGCGGGAGGGCTTCGGAGGTCGAGCCGAGGAATGCGGCCACGGCCAGCCCCATCAGGATCAACCCAGTCGATCGACCATCGCCCATGCGCCACCTCTTCGCGACGTCCGGCCGGGAGGATCCGGCCGCCGTTGCTCGCGCCAATCGACCCGCCGCCTGCGTCGGCTTGAGACCCGATCCGGTCTTTTCAGGATTTTTCGCGGGCGGAGAAGAGGGCGGCCGGCACCTCCGGCCGAGCGCGGGGCAGCCGGGCGAGGGCCATGTTCTCGGCGACGTGGGCCGGGTCCCGCATCCCGACGACCGCCGTCGTGATGGCCGCCGTGCTGCGCGTGAATTGCAGGGCTGCGGTGGCATCGGTCGGGGCTTCGGGAAACGCCGCGCGGACGAAGGCCGGAACCCGCCCGACGAGCCGGCCGCCGTAGAGCGGGGCGCTCGCGAAGACGACCGTCCCGGTGTCTCGCAGGCTCTCGAGGATTGCCCGGCTCCGACCGTCCGGGCCGAGCTGGCTCGCGAGGGCCGCCCCTTCCCCCATCGCGAGGCCATAGGGCAGCTGGATCGCGCGCAGATGGTGCTCGGCCTGCCCGACCTCGAGCGCGATCTCGAAGAGGTCGACGATCGAGAGATGGCTGCGGTCCGAGTCGGGCAGCAGGAAGCCGTCCCAGGTCGCGAGCCCGTAGGCGCCGATCCAGCCCCGGGACACCGCGCCCTCGAGCGCCTCGAACGCGCGCGTGAGGGCGCGACGGAAGCCGTCGACCCCGAGCTCGCGAAGATGGATCTCGGGCTCCTGGATCAGGTAGTAGTCGAGGGTCGCGAGGCCGAGATTGCGGCGGCTGCGCTCGATCTGGTCGAGCAGGAAGCGCGGGGTCAGGACGTGGCCGCGGTGGACGTCCTCGAGGGCCACGATCCCGGAATCGACGTAGGTCGCGTAGAGGTCGCGCTGGGCGGAGGCATGGTCCCGGACGCGCGCGCCGTCGGGCGTCAGCGCGCCGCCCTTCGTCACGACGACGATCTCCTCGCGCACGACCTTCCCTTCCGCGAACGCGCGGCGCAGGGCGTGGCCGATCGCGCGCTCGCTCGTCTGGAAGCGATCCGAGAGCGCGGTGTCGACGACGTTGCCGGCCGCCTCGAAGTAGTCGGCGAGGGCGCTGCGGTAGAGCAGGTCGTCGACGCCGCCCGGGTCGCCGCGCAGGGAGCCGAAGCCGAGGGAGGCGAGCCAGAGGGCGTCGGGTCGCGTGAAGTGGTCCGGGGCGACCGTCTGCCGCAGCGCGAACGCGCGGGTTCCGGCGGTCGTGGCGCGACCGGGGACGAGCTCGGGCGGCCGCTGCATCGGCGTCTCGACGGGGGGCATGCGGCGCGGAAGCTATCGCGCGTCGTGCGGCGACAAAAGGCGGCCCGTCGTCTTGCCTTGTCCTGCGTATACTGGGCGCTTGCCGCGCGCCGCGGGCGACGAGGAGCCTTCGACCTGGACGATCTCTTTTCGATTCGCGGCAAATGCGCGCTCGTGACGGGCGGGGGGAGCGGCATCGGCTGGATGATCGCCCGGGGCTATGCGCTCGCGGGCGCGAGGGTCTACATCGCCTCGCGCAAGCGGGCCGAGCTCGATGCGCGCATCGCGGAGCTCGCCGGCGCCGGCGATTGTCGAGCGATCGAGGCCGACCTCTCGAGCGAGGCCGGCTGTCATGCCCTTGCCGACGCGATCGAGCGCCAGGAGGAGCGGCTCCACGTCCTGGTCAACAACGCCGGGGCGAACTGGAACGCCCCGTATGCGGACTATCCGGAGTCGGCCTGGGATCGGGTGCTCGACGTCAACGTCAAGGCGGTCTTCGCGTTGACGCGCCGGCTCACGCCGCTGCTCGAGCGTTCGGCGAGCGCCGAGGATCCGGCGCGGGTCCTCAACATCGGCTCGGTCGACGGCCTCTGCGTTCCGGTCATGGAGACCTGGGCCTACGCCGCGAGCAAGGCCGCGGTCCACCATCTGACGCGCATGCTGGCCCGAAATCTCGCGCCGAAGCAGATCACCGTGAACGCCGTCGCGCCCGGCCCCTTCCCGAGCCGGATGATGCGCGGGACCCTCGAGCGCCTCGGCGACTCCGTCGCGGGCCTCGTCCCGCTCGGCCGGATCGGACGTCCCGACGACATGGCCGGCATCGCGATCTTCCTCGCGTCCCGGGCCGGGTCGTACGTGAACGCGGCCGTGATTCCGGTCGACGGCGGGATCTCGGGGACGCGCTGAGGGGGCTACCCGGCTCGCTCGAGGCGACGACTTCCGGGGGGCGGGACGGGCGCTTCCGTCCGTGATGCCCGAAGATCCGCCGAGGTCACGCTCCGGACCCGGTCCGGAGGACGCCCGCCGTTGGGCGTGCCGGTGACGTCCCGATCCGCAGAGGAGGCGCCTGCGTCCATGTCCGAAGAACCCTTGATCGCGATCTTCGTCGACTACGAGAATCTCGCGATCGGCGCGCGCGATTCGAAGTGGCGGACGATCAACATCGACCTGATCCTGAAGCGCCTGCTCGAGAAGGGGCGGATCGTCTACAAACGCGCCTATTGCGACTGGAGCCAGTATCGCGGCGACGTCCGCGAGTTCCACGCCCGCGGCATCGAGCTCGTCGACATCCCCCGCTCGAAGATGAGCGGCAAGAACAGCGCCGACATCCGCATGGTCGTCGATGCCCTGGACCTCTGTTATTCGAAGGAGCACATCGAGATCT
>JBIPOQ010000499.1:0-3140 GCA_044379055.1 Myxococcota bacterium | reverse complement strand
TCGCGTATCCGAAGGGCGAGGATTTCTCGCCGTCCCCGCGGCGGCCCGTCGAGGAGGTCGTCTTCTGGAACCGGGGTGCAGGGCCCGCCTGATCGGGAGATCGGTCGTCGCCCGATGGATCGATCCAGGGATCGATCCATCCCTGGATAAAAGGAAGGTATGCCCTCCGGGGGGCTGGGCAAAGCGGGGCGACGCGGCGGTCTGCAGGCCGGCGGGAGGTCTTCCGGGCGTCGCAGAGGAGGCGGGACGTCGCTTTCCGCCCCGGTCCTGTGAAAAGTCTTCGCAGGGGCTCGATTATTTTTGACATTTTTGCGGACGCTGGGTTTAGGATACATCGACCAAATCAACCGAGGCCGCTGGGGACCCTCTCCTCAGGGTTTGGGTCGGCGGAGCCGGCAGACGCGGTCCTCAAGGACGAGCGGATCGGGGCCCTCGAAGCCCCGAAGAACAAGGAAGTGGGAATGCGCGCGAATTTCATGGGTCGAGCGATCGGTTCGCTGATCGGACGAGCTCGGGTCTCGCGGATCGTGCTGGCGCTTCTGGCCCTGCTGGTCGTTCCGACCTTCGCCTCGGCCGCCCCGATCACCTATCAGTTCACGTCGGGCACGGTCACGCTTCGCGCGATCCTCGACGACGGCACCGTGACCTCGGTCCTGAGCGGTCCGTCTCCGGTCAGCGTGCTGCTCGGTGGGACCTCCGTGACCTTCGATCCGGCGGGCGGCATCAACGGCTCGCTGATCGACTTCGAGCTCGTCCCGGCCTCCGTCCTCAACCTCGACCTGAACGAGGCCCTCGTCGGTCTCGACACGATCTCCGTCCTGAACGCGCGGCTCGTCAACGATACGAGCACCCAGTCCTTCGTCAGCCCGACGGGCGAATTCTTCGTCAACACGATCATGACGGGTGACGTCTCCGGCTTCCTGCCCGGCGGCATCCCCTTCGGTCCCGAGTCGGTGACCTCCCTCGACTCCGAGGTCACGGGCACCCTCGGCCTCGCCGGCGACTCCATCACGTTCAATCTCTCGGGCATCAACATTGCCCGCTTCGCCCAGCTCCCCGGTCCCGGCCCCGACGTCCTCGTGAAGGCCGACTTCACGTTCTTCGGCGTGGTCCCCGAGCCCGGCACGGCGCTCCTGATCGGGCTCGGCCTCGCGGGTCTCTCGGCGAGCCGACGCGCGAACGCGGTTCGCTGATCAGCATCGACCCGAACGACGTCCGCCGCAGCCCGTCCGCGCGGACGACTCCCTTCCGAGCGGACTAACGGACGGAACGCGGGAGCGCCTCCGCGATCGCGCCCTCGGCGACGAGGGCGTCGATGCGGGCGTCCGAGAGGCCGTGCTCGCGCAGGACCTCGCGCGTGTGCTCTCCGGTCCGGCCCATCGAGGTCGTGACCTGCGCCGGAGAGGCGCTGAACTGCCACATCGGCCGCGGCTGACGGACGGCGCCGACGAAGCCGGTCTCCCGCTCGACGAGCAGGTCGAGATGCTTGACCTGCCGGTCGAGGTGCACGTCCCGGCGCCGCTGGACGGGCCCCGCCGGCACGCCCTGCTCGGTCAGGCGCTGCAAGAGCTCCGCCGCCGTGAAGCGCGCCCCCGCCTCGTTCAGCTCCGCATGGAAGGCCGGGAAGTTCATCACCCGCTTCGGCGTCTCGGCGAAGCGTTCGTCGACGAGCCATTCCGGGCGATCGAAGGCGATCGCGAGCCCGTCGAAGGGCGGCAGGGTCGGGCTGCAGGCGATCTCGCCCCCGTCCCGTGTCCGGACGACGACGAGCCCCGCCGCGGGCATCTGGAGCAGATGGGGCGGCAGGGCGTCGATCGGGACGGACGGCTCGATCTGCGAGAGCTGCGGCCCCATCGCGTCGGGCCAGAGGAAGTGGAGCCCGACGCCCAGCATCGGGAGGTCGATCCGCTGGCCGAGCCCCGTCCGCTCGCGGAAGAAGAGTGCGGCGAGGATCGCCTGGACGGCGGCGAGCCCCGTCGATTTGTCGACGACGACCTGACTGAGCAGAGAGGCCTTCCCAGTCGCCGTGTCCCGCTGATAGTCGACCATGCCGACGCGGGCCTGGATCACGTAGTCGTAGACGCGCTGGTCCGCGTCCGGTCCGTCGGTCCCGAGCCCCGAGATCGCCGCATAGATGAGACGGGGATTGCGAGCCGCCAGCGTTTCGTAGCCGACGCCGAGGGCCTCCGGCTTGCCGGGCCGGATGTTGTGCAGGAAGACATCGGCCGAGGCCGCGAGGTCGCCGAGCAGCGCACGGCCGGTCGCCGTCGACGCGTCGATCGAGACGAAGCGCTTGCCCCGATTGAGGGCATAGAAGACCGGGGTCACCGCATGCGGCGCGCTCCCCGCATTCCGGATCAGGTCGGGCTTCGCCTGGCTCTCGACCTTGACGACGTCGGCGCCGAGCTCGGCAAGGAGGAGACCGGCCAACGGACCGGAGTAGATGCTCGTGACCTCGACGACGCGGATGCCGGCGAGGGGAGAAGAGGCGTCCATCTCGGCACTATACGGAGAGGCGCGTCGCTCCGCTGGCTCGGGTTCGCCAGGCGGAGGGGCGATCGGTAACGTCGCCCGAATCGATCCGAACGAGGAAATCCCCGATGACCGCTCGAACGATGGCTGAGTCGAACGCGTCGCACCGCTCCTCCGCCGAGGTCCGCCGCGCGCTCGCGCATCCCATCCTCGATGCCGACGGTCATTTCGTCGAGGTCTGGCCGCTGGCCCACGCCGAGATCGCCGCGTCGATCGAGCAGGACGCCGGCCGCGAGCTCCGCGACCGGTTCCTCGCCGGCCAGGCCCAGCCCTTCGACACGACGACCGCCGCGCGCACGGTCGGCGGCGATCCGGATCGCTGGCAATCCATGCCTTCGTGGTGGGGCTGGCCGACCGAGAACGTCCTCGACCGCGCGACCTCGTACCTGCCGAAGCTCCTCTACGATCGCCTCGACGAGATCGGCCTCGACGTCTCGATCGTCTATCCGTCGATGAGCCTCAACTTCCTCGACCTCGAGGACGCGGAGCTGGCGGGCGCCGCCTGCCGCGCGGTGAACGCGATGCACGCGCGGCTCTTCGCGCCCTATCGCGATCGGCTGATCGTCGGCGCGCTCATTCCGATGAACACGCCCTCGGTCGCCATCGCG
>JBIPOQ010000066.1:0-11331 GCA_044379055.1 Myxococcota bacterium | reverse complement strand
GAGGCGCTCGTCGCCGCGGTCCGGGAGTACGACGGCACCGTCGTGTTCGTCTCCCACGACCGCTGGTTCGTGAACGAGCTCGCGACGCGGGTCGTCGAGATCACGCCCGAGGGCGTGCGCGACTATCCGGGGAGCTACGACGAATATCTGGCGCGCGCCGGCGAGGACCATCTCGACGCCCAGGAAGTGCTCCGCCGCGCCCGCGAATCGAAGCGCGCCGCCCGGCTCGGCGAGCGATAGGACGGGAAGGGATGCTGCAGCTCGATTCGATCTCGAAGCGCCACGGGGGCCAGATCCTCTTCCTCGAGACCTCGGCCGCCGTGCAGCGGGGCGAGAAGGTCGGTCTCGTCGGCCCGAACGGCGCCGGCAAATCGACGCTCTTCCGCCTGCTGATGCGGGAGGAGGAGCCCGACGACGGCCGCGTCGCGATCGATCGCGGGGTCACCCTCGGTTATTTCAGCCAGACGATCGGCGAGATGAAGGGGCAATCGGTTCTCGAGGCGACGATCGCCGGCGCGGGCGCCGTCTCCGACGCGGCCCATCGTCTGCACGAGCTCGAGCTCGCCCTCGCCGATCCCGATCGAGCCGACGAGATGGACAAGCTCGTCGAGCGCTACGGCGAGGCCCAGGCCCTCTTCGAGTCCCTCGGCGGCTACGGCCTCGAGGCCCGGGCCCACGAGGTGCTCAATGGCCTCGGCTTCGCGCCCGAGCAGGTCGCGGGCGACGTCGGGCTGCTCTCGGGCGGCTGGAAGACGCGCGTCGGGCTCGCCCGGATCCTCGTCATGCGTCCCGATGCGCTCCTGCTCGACGAGCCGACGAACCATCTCGACCTCGAGTCGATCCTCTGGCTCGAGGGCTGGCTGCGCGACTTCGACGGCGCCCTGATCCTGACGACCCACGACCGCGAATTCATGAACCGCATCGTCACGAAGATCATCGCGATCGACGGCGGCGAGCTGACGACCTACTCGGGCAACTACGATTTCTACGAGAAGCAGCGCCTGCTCGCCGAACGCGAGCAGGAGGCGCAGTATGCGCGCCAGCAGGCGATGCTCGCGAAGGAGGAGGCCTTCATCGCCCGCTTCAAGGCCCGGGCGAGCCATGCCTCCCAGGTCCAGTCGCGCATCAAGAAGATCGACAAGATCGAGAAGGTCGAGCCGCCCAAGCGCGCGCAGACCCTCGAGTTCGACTTCCGTCCCCCGCCGCGCTCCGGCGACGACGTCCTGCGCCTCGCCGGGATCCGCAAGGCCTACGGCGAGCGCAGGATCTTCGACGACTTCGATCTCCTGATCCGGCGCGGCGAGCGCTGGTGCGTGATGGGCGCGAACGGAGCCGGCAAGTCGACGCTGCTCAAGATCGCGGCCGGCGCGAATCCCCCCGACGGCGGCGTCGTCACTCTCGGCGCGGCCGTCAAGCTCGGCTATTTCGCGCAGCACTCGATGGATCTGCTCGAGGGCGACGAGTCGGTCTTCGAGACCCTCGCGAACGCCTTCCCGCAGACGAGCCAGGGCGTGATCCGGTCGCTCGCGGCCTGCTTCGGGTTTTCCGGGGACGAGATCGAGAAACGCTGTCGCCTGTTGTCGGGAGGCGAGAAGGTGCGCCTCGTGATGGCGCGCATGCTCTACGACCCGCCGAACTTCCTCGTCCTCGACGAGCCGACCAACCATCTCGATCTCGCGACCAAGCAGATGCTGATCACGTCGCTCGCGAGCTACGAGGGCACGCTCCTGCTCGTCTCCCACGATCGCCACTTCCTCTCGAAGCTGACGAACAAGGTCCTCGAGCTCGGCCCGGACGGGCCCCGCGTCTATCCCGGCAGCTACACGGAGTACGTCGTCGCGAGCGGCCACGAGGCGCCGGGCATGCGCGCCGCCTGACCGACCCGCTCCGCGCTACAAGTCGCGGCCGGCACGACACAGGGGACGCGAATGGCTCGCCCCTGGCACGGCGCTCGAGATACCGCGATTGCTGCGGGCTCGACGGTGCGATGCGCTGAGGCGACCTCCGGCTGCGCTTGACTTCGCATCCCCTGTGCCGCGCCGGCCGCTCGCGCATGCGCTGAACGGGACTCGATTCGTTTCGATTGGGCTGTGCGCATTCGAATGCCGGAAGCCCGGACGGGTCGCGTCGCATCCAGCTACCAGGCGAGCGATCGGCGCGGTGCTGGGGCCGCGAAGTAAAGCGCAGCCCAAGCCCGCTCTAGCATGCAGTCTGCAGTCGCAACGGTGTACGAGAAGCGATGTGGTCCGGTGCTAGGGCGAGCCATTCGCGGCCCCAGTGCCGTGCCGTTCGCGACTTGTGAGTCCGAATGCGCTGCGATCCGGCAGAGCTAAAGCGCCGCGAGGATCGCTTCCGCGCTCGAGACCTCGAATTTGCCGCCGGCGTCGACCGCGAGCGTCTTGACGACGCCGTTTTCGATGATCGCGGCGAAGCGCTGCGAGCGCAGGCCGAACCCGATGCCCGAGCCGTCGAACTGGAGGCCGAGCGCCTTCGTCAGGTCGCCATTGCCGTCGGCGATCAGCCGCACCTTGTCGCCGGCGCCGCGGTCCTCGCCCCAGGCCTTCATGACGAATGCGTCGTTCACCGACATGCAGATGATGTCGTCGACGCCCTTCTTCCGGATCTCGTCCGCCTTCTCGATGAAGCCGGGCAGGTGCTTCGCGGAGCAGGTCGGCGTGAACGCGCCGGGCACCGCGAACAGCACGACCTTCTTGCCCGAGAAGAGGGCGTCGGTCGTGAGGTCGCTCATGTCGGTCGCCTTGACCTTCACGTTGGGGATCTTGTCGCCTACCTGGATCGTCATGGGGTCGTCTCCTCCTGTGGACGTCGAACTCTAGGATCTGCCGTGCGGGTCGGCCAAGGGGGGGGCGGCGACAAAGGGCCGATCCGACGAGGACGAGCGATCTGCCCGTCCGGCAGGGCGATCGGAATCGAGTAGGCTCTCGCGGCATGACGAGCCTCGTCGCCATCGGAAGCTGGGTGACCGAGAACGAGTCGCTCCTGAGCGGGCTCGCGGCGATGATCGTTTTGTTCGGTGTCGTGCTCTCTCCGCTCGGGATGGCGACGCGACCGCTCTTCCAACGCGACTCCGACTCGATGGTTCCGGGCCCGGAATCGCGAAGACGGGTCACGGCGGGGATCGGGCCGATCGCGAGGCCCGCAGCTTCGCGACGCCCTGATCGATCGGATCACGGGGTTCGCGGGGGCGGCTCGACCGGAGGGCTCGCGGGCGACGCGGCTTCTTCCTGCTGAAGGCTCTCGAGATAGGCGACCAGGGGATCGAGGGTCGCGCCGATCAGCTCGTCCCCCTCGGCATAGCCCGCGAACGCGTTGCTCAATCGCTCGCCCCAGACGGGCATGCCCGCCCGCGCATGATCGGACGGGAGGGATCGCCCCTCGATCCAGGCCGCCACGCGGTCGCGGTCGAATCGACCGCCGTGTCGCGCGGCGATCCGCGTCAGATCGGCCGGCGCGCCGCTGCTCGCACCGCCGTTCGCAGCAGGCGCTCCGCCCTCGGCACGCCCGTCGGCTCCATGACAGCGCGCGCAGAGCCGGTCGAAGCTCTTCCTGCCCTCGGCGACCAGCCAGGGCTGTCGGACCGGATCGCGTACACGGCAGACCTCGCCGAGGGCGACCGGTCGCGCGAGATCGCAGTCGAGGGCGATCGGAATCGGCGCTTCGAGGCGCGACACGTCGGCGCGCCAGATTACGCGATCCGAGCTCGCGGTCTGCAGGTGGAGGTAGACGCGGTAGTGCTTGCTGAACTCGTGTCCCGAGACGTCGAGGAAGACCGGCTCGAAGCGGAATGCGCCGGTGGGGTCGAGGGCGGTCTGCTGGCGTGCGTGGAGCGAAGGTGTCTCGCGATGGATCACCATCAGCTGGAGTCGCGCCTCCGGGGCTCCGGTCCCGCCGGAGATCGCGCCGGAGATCTCCGGCAGCACGGGCACCGGTCGCCCGGGCCAGGCGCAGGCGATCGCCAGCGCGCAGGCGAGGGCGCCGACGCCCGCGGCGACGACGACGGCTCGGCGCCCGCTCGGCGCCCGGGTTCGAGGCGCAGTCGAATGTTCCATGGCGGAGCGGAATAGCCGAAGCGTGCGCGGGGCGCGAGGCGGTCTCCGCGGTTCGTGCCGGAGCGCGAAGACCCGGCGGGCTCCGTCGAATCCCCGAGCAGGTGCCCGGAGTCGAACCGATCCCGATCCCGGATGGGCGCGCCCGCGCGGCCCGCCCGGTCCCCACCGCGGTCCGTCTTCGCGACCCCGGGTCCGGAACCATCGAGTCGGAGGACCGACCGTCCGATCGAAGGAACGCCGAGGGCGCGCCGACGCGTGCGAGCCGATCCGGTGCCATCGAAGGGGGTCTGCCGATGTGTCGATTCACGCTCTACATGGGGGAGCCGATCCGGCTGTCGTCGCTCCTGATCGAGCCGGAGCATTCGCTGATCCGCCAGAGCACCCACAGCCGCGAGCGCGAGGAGCCCCTCAACGGCGACGGCTTCGGCGTCGGTTGGTATTCGGAAGACTCGCGCCTCGAGCCGGCCGTCTTCCGCTCGATCACCCCGGCCTGGAACAATCGCAACCTCGTGAACCTGACGCGGGTCGTCTCGAGCGGCTGCATCCTCGCCCACGTGCGGGCCGCGACCCAGTCGAGCGGCGTCAACGAAGCGAACTGCCATCCGTTCCGATTCCGGTCCCATCTCTTCATGCACAACGGCGACGTCGGAAGCTTCCGGAAGGTTCGTCGTCACATCCTCGCCTCCGTCCGCGACGAGGCCTTCGACAACGTCTACGGGAGCACCGACTCCGAGCACGTCTTCGCGCTCGCGATCGACGAGATGCTGCGCGCGCCGGCCTGGGTCGATTCCTGCAGGCGCATGGCGAACTCGCTCGAGAAGGCGATCGCCCGGGTCGTCGAACTCGTGGACAAACACGGCGACGGCGAGACGAGCTACCTGAACTGTGCGTTGTCCGACGGCCGCGATGCCGTCGTCTCGCGCTTTTCGAACGATCCCAACGAGGTTCCCGAATCGCTCTACTACTACTCGGGCGCGCTCTATCCCTCGGTCGACGGGCGTGTCGCCCGTTCGGTGATCGTCAGCTCGGAGCGCTTGACCGAAGATCCGGCCTGGCGCGAGATCCCGCCGAACCACATGGTCGTCCTCCGATCCGGTCACGAGCCCGAGCTGTCCGCCCTGGTGGTCCCGGGAACCGCGACCCACTGCTAGCGTCCGCCCAGGAGGGCGAGCCATGGCGCGGAGTCCGGCCGAGATCGAGGCGATCGTTCGGGAGCTCGTGGGATCGAGCTCGAATCCTCTCGAGCCCAGCGCGGATCAGCTGCGCGCGCTGCTGGCGGTCGAGGTCGAGGGACCGCTCCAGTTCCTGAACCTCCTCGCCTATCACGATCTCGCCCGCTACCCGACGGGCCACTCCCTCGCGGGCGGGGGATCGACCGGGTCCGCGGCCTACGGTCTCTACGGCGCCGTGGCGATCCGCCACGTCGCGGCGCGCGGTGGGCGCTTCCTGCTCTTCAACCACGTGGTGGCCCAGGTGATCGGCGTGCCCGTCGCGTGGCACCAGATCGCCCTGATGCAGTACCCGAGCGTGGACGCGTTCCTCGACATGGTCCGCGATCCGGACTACCGCGCCGCCCTCGTTCATCGCGATGCCGGGCTCGCCCGGACGCAGGTCTTCGCGACCCGTCCGCTCCTTCCCGGCATCGATCCCGTGTAGATCCGGCCACGAGCCGGCTATAAAGCGTCGGGCACGGCGTTGATCGTCGGACGGGAAGCGGAATGGACGGGAATCCTGTGGGTGCCTTGAACGAGCTGGTCATCGTTCTCTCCGCGCCCCTGCTGGTCGTCTTCATCCTGTTGACCGCGCACGTCCGCCGCTTCGGCGCGATCCACTGGGTCTTCGCCTACCTCGCGAGCTGGAGCGCAGGCTTCGTCGACGATCTCGGGCCGGGCCTGCAGCCGCTGGTGGTCTGGCTCGGATCCCTGTCGACGCTGCTGTTCGCGACGGGTGCACGGGCCTATGGCGGGGGACGCCTCGGCGTCGGCGACTGGCTGCGCGTGCTGACGATTCCGTTCGGGCTCGGGGTCGTGGCGATGACCGCCGGTCCGTCCTGGGGTTATGCGGGGATGGCGGTGGCGGACGGCTTGCTGCTCTCCTACGGCGCCTGGCGGACCTGGCCGCGGGGCGACCTGCGCACGCTGGCGACGGCCCGCGCGCTTCCCTTCGGTTTTCTCCTCTTCGTGCCGGCCACGCTCTACTACCAGGTCAGCGCGAGCCTCGGGCATGCGCGCGACTGGCCGACCGTGATCATCGCGACCGGGTTGATCTCGCTCGCCGCCGTCCAGCTGCTCGCCCTCACGGCCCGCATGGTTCGCGACCAGACGCTGATCCGGCAGAGCCTCGAGGCCCGCCTCGTCGAGCGCGAGGGCGAGCTCGAGGAGAGCCTCGCCCGCGTGCGCTCCGCCGAGCGACTCGCGGCCGTCGGGACGCTCGCGGCCGGAATCGCCCATCAGATCAACAATCCGGTCGGGGCGATCCTGGCGGCGGCCCAGTTCGAGCTTTCGGACGCATCGCCGGGCGCGACGGCCGGCGGATCGGTGCGCGGCACGCTCGAGACGATCGAGCGCGAGGCGCTTCGCTGCGCGCGCATCGTGCGCAGCGTGCTGCTCTTCGCGCGCGCCGATCCGGGGCGAGTCGCCGACCACGATCTCAACGAGATCGTCGAATCCTCGCGAGTCGCGACGGCGGATTTCGCCCGCCGCCGCGGCGCCCGGGTCGGCCTCCGGCGGGAGGGGGAGGCCGTCGGCGTGCGCGGCAACGCCATCGAGCTCGAGCAGGTCTTCGTCAACCTGATCCGGAACGGGATCGAGTCGCGGCCCGCGAACGCCGCGGTCGAGATCCAGATCGAGGGCTCGCCGACGCGCGCGCTGGTGGTCGTCCGCGACAACGGGCCGGGTCTGACCGAGGAGGCGAAGAAGCGCCTGTTCGAGCCCTTCTACACCACGAAGCTGCGCGAGGGGGGAAGCGGTCTCGGCCTCTCCGTCGCCCACGGCATCCTGATGACCCATGGCGGCGAGATCGAGGTCGCCTCGGAAGCGGGCTCGGGGGCGATCTTTCGCGTCTCCCTGCCGCGGCGGGACGGCGGCGGGTGACGATTTCGCCCGCGGCGATTACCGTGGAGCGGCCCGCCGGACGCACGCGCGACGGCCGCGGCGAGGAGCAGCCCCGATGATCGATCCGAATCCCGACCGACTGATCCGCGGGGGCACCGTCGTCGACGGGACCGGCGCTCCGGGCTACCGCGCGGACGTCCGCGTCCGTGGCGGCCGGATCGTCGAGGTCGCCCCCGGCCTCGAGCCCGCGCCGGGGGAGCTCGTCCACGACGCGACCGGCTGCCACGTCGCGCCCGGCTTCATCGAGAGCCACACGCATTTCGACGGCACCATGTGGTGGCAGCCGGACCTCGACCCGCTCCCCGGATACGGCGTGACGACCGTCGTCATGGGCAACTGCGGCTTCGCCCTCGCGCCGCTTCCGGAAGATCCGGCGGCGCGCGCGGAGGTGGTGAAGATCTTCTCGTTCTTCGAGGACATCCCGGAGCGACCCTTCTTCGAGAATCTGCCCTGGGACTGGAAGAGCTGGTCGGAGTACAAGGCCTCGTTGACGCGGCAGGTCGCCGTTCCGACCCACTATGCGAGCTTCGTCGGCCACATCGCGATCCGCCTCGCCGCGATGGGCATGGACGCCTGGCAGCGGGCCGCGACGCCCGACGAGATCGCCCGCATGGCGCGCGATCTCGAGGATGCCCTCGCCGCCGGCGCCCTCGGCCTCTCGACGAACCTGATGGACCACGACGGCAGCGACCGACCCGTGCCGACGTTGCTCGCCGCGGACGAAGAGCTGCGCGCCCTCTTCGAGGTCCTCGCGCGCCACCGCGGTGCGACGCTCCAGGTCGTGATCGACACCGTGATGCGGATGACCGCCGTCGAGGCGCTCGGCCGCGTCGAGCGCCTGATCGGCTCGCTGCCGATCCGGTTGCAGTGGGCCGGTCTGCCGACGCTGCGCTGGCAGAAGGAGCACGGCATCCAGAAGCCTCTGCTCGAGATGCACGAACGGTATGCCCGGGAGGGCCGGGATTTCTGGACGGGTTATGCGCACGTCCCGGTGACCACGGTCGTCTCGTTCGATCGCTCGCTGCTCTTCGCGCAGTCGAACGAGTACGTCTGGCACGAGGTGGTGACGGCGGTCGGATCGGAGGCCAAGTGCGCGCTGTTGCGGAGCCCCGAGTGGCGTGCTCGCGCCCGGCATTCCTGGGACGAGCTCGCGCTCCCGACCTGTCCCTTCCGACGCCCGCGGCCGATGCTGCTCGACCATTCGGACAACGGTGCCGGACCCGTCGGCGTGCGGCTCGGCGACTACGCCGACGCGAAGGGCCTCCATCCCTCGGATGCCCTCGCGGAGTGGCTGCTCGCGAACGGCGTCGAATCGACGGTGACGGCGCCCGACTGGGATCGCGACGACGCGATGGTCTCGCGGCTGCTGAAGGACCCGTACTCGGTCGGCAACATCAGCGACGCCGGGGCCCATGGTCAGATGTTCTGTGGGGCCGGCGACAACATCGTGCTCCTGACCCAGTTCGTGCGCGAGACCGGCGAGCTGACGATCGAGCAGGCGGTGCACGTCCAGACCGGCAAGCTCGCCCGCTTCTTCGGCTTCGACGATCGCGGCGCGATCGCGCCGGGCAAGCGCGCCGACCTCACGGTCTTCTCGCTGGCCGAGGTCGAGCGGCGACCGAAGCGGAAGGTCCACGACGTGCCCGACGGGGACGGGGGGACGACCTGGCGCTGGACCCGGGACGCGGCGCCGGTCCGGCTGACCCTCGTGGACGGGGTCGCCACCTTCGAGGCGGGCCGCGCGACCGGGGCCCGCCCCGGAACGATGCTGGCCCCCGGCCCGGCGGCGTGACCGCTTTTCTCTGGACGGTTGTCAGGTTTTGATTGCCATCCGGGTCGGGCGCACAGTATCGTCGGCCGCCTGAATCGAGGCGCCCGTCCGGAAGGGACGGCGCGTAGGGAGGCGAGGGGCGAGCCATGTCCGAGGCGTCCGGGGCGAAGGCGGATTCGCAGTCGAAGGTCATGATCATCAGCTCGGATTGTCACGCCGGGGCGCTGCCCGCGACGTACAACGAGTACCTGCCGCGGCAGTACCGCGACGCGGCGAACGCCTGGTGGCTCGCCCATGCGCGCGAGATGATGTCGCGGGCCGGGACCTTCTTCGATCAGGAAGCGGTGGATGCCTACGCGACGAAGGCCGGCGAGGGCGGGCAGCGCATGAAGGCGATGTCCGATCCGGCCACGCGCCTCTCGGACGACGAGATCATGCGGATGCTCTGCGACGAGCGGAGCCCGTTCGCGCCGCGTCGCGGCGAGTTCGATCCGGCCGTCCGCATCGCGGAGCTCGACGCCGACGGGATCGCCGGCGAGATCATCTTCCCGCAGATGGCGCCCTTCGGCGCAGGGCTCATGCAGTACCGCTATCCGGTGTCGCCCGAGGAGAACCTCGCGGGCTGTCGCGCCTACAACCGCTGGCTCGCCGATCTGTGCAACACGAACCCCGAGCGCCATGCCGGCGTCGCCCTGATCAACGTCGACGACATCGAGGAGACGGTGAAGGAGGTCCGCGCGGCGCGGGAGATGGGGCTCTGGGGCGGGGTGCTCCTGCCGACCAGCACGGGAACCCATCCCTTCTACCACCACCCGCGCTACGAGCCGCTCTGGGCGGTCTGCGAAGAGCTCGAGATGCCGCTCCAGTCCCATTCGGGCTGGTCGCCGGATTACGGCGACGTCGAGTGTGCGACCGCGATGTTCATCAGCGAAGTCGACATGTTCGCCCAGCGTCCCTTCACGGCGCTGCTCTGGTCGGGGGCCTTCGAGCGTCATCCGAAGCTCCAGTACCTGTTCACGGAAGCGGGCACCGGCTGGATCATCGAAAAGCTCCGGGTCCTCGAGTTCAAGGCCAACGACCCGATCTTCAAGCACTTCACGCGCAAGCTCTCGCTCGGTCCGACGGGATACTTCGAGCGCCAGTGCTACATCGGCGCGTCCTTCATGCCCCGGCACGAGGCGCATTTCCGCCACGAGATCGGCGTCGACAAGATCCTCTGGGGCTCGGATTATCCGCATCTCGAGGGCACCTGGCCGAATACCATGGCGGCGCTGCGCAAGACCTTCTTCGATTTCCCCGAGCACGAGATCCGGGCGATCCTCGGCGAGAACGCGGCGCGGGTCTACGGCTTCGACCCGAAGGTGATGCGGACGATCGCCGACCGGATCGGCCCGTCGATCGCGGACATCCGGGGCGAGGCCTGAGATGAGCGACGGCCTCGCGATGCCTTCCCGCCGCGAGCGTCGACGCGTCGCGGTGCGCGATCGGATCGTCGAGACGGCGCTCTCGCTCTTCGAGACGCAGGGCTACGAGGCCACGACGGTGGCCGAGATCGTCCGCCGTGCGGACATCGCCTACGGGACGTTCTTCAACCACTTCCCGTCGAAGCTCCACCTGCTGCGCGAGGTCGCGGATCATTCGATGCGCGATCTCTTCGAGAACGTCGAGGAGGTCCGCAAGAAGCCCGGAGATTTCGCACGGCATCTCGTCGCGCTCTTCGAGAGCTCCGCCGAGCGCACGCTCGCCAAGGGTCCCCAGATGCGCGAGCTGATCGGGGCGATGATGGCGCTGGCCTTTCCCGAGACCGCGGGCAGCGACGATCGGCGGATCCGCGCGGCCTTCGGCGAGCTGCTCGCGGACGGGGCGCTCCGCGGCGAGCTCCGGGACGACGTCGATCGCGAGACGCTGCTCGAGGTCGTGGTCGGCGCGTGGTACTCGCTGTTCTTCAGCTGGGTGCATTTCGAAGGGTACCCGCTGCGCGAGCGCGCCTCGAAGGCGGCCCGCTTCCTCGCGCAGACGCTGAGCCTCCCGCAGACGCCTGCTTCTCGCTGGGACCTGGGAGGGGCGTCGCTCCTCCTGGAGCCCGAAACGTTCGGTGACGTCCCGCGCGACGTCCCCCGATAGGAGATCCGAGATGGCGACCGATCCCGAAGCCCTGCGCATCGATGCCGGTGAGATCGGCGGCTGGCCGATCCTGCGGATCGCCTACCCGACCGATCCGAAGCGGATCGCCGCCCTGCTGCCCCCCGGTATCGAGCCGGCGGACACGTCCTTCGTCCACGTCTCGATCTACAACGTGCCGGTCTCCGACGAGCCGGAGTACGGCGTCGTCGTCAAGGTCGACGCTTCCTATCGCGGCACCAAGGGCGGCTATGCG
>JBIPOQ010000496.1:0-3151 GCA_044379055.1 Myxococcota bacterium | reverse complement strand
GCCCGCGAGCGGCTCCGGCAGGTCGAAGAAGATCCGGCGAGCCAGGCGTTCCCGGATCTGCGTTTGATCGCGGGCCTCGATCGACTGCGGCTCGAGGTCGCCGATCCCGAGCCGCGTCTCGACCCCGCGCGGGCCGAGGGCCTCGAGCGGGCGCTGGTTGCGCAGCCGGATTCGCCGAGGGTGGGTCTTCGCCTCGTCCATCTCGGGCGGAGCTTCGTTCTCGCCGCCGAGCGCCGGATCGAGCCTCGAGCACCGCTCTTCGCGGCGGCGGATCGCGTTCTGCGCCGGGCGCTCGCCGTGGCGGACGCGCTCCCGGATGACGCCCCCGCTCGCCGTGTCCGCGCCGAGGCGCTGGGCACGCTCGGCGCGCTTCATGCGGAAGCGGGGCGCGCGCCCGAAGCCCTCGCGTTGACGCAGCGCGCCCTGCGCCTCGCTGCCCGGAGCGAGCTCGAGATCGACGCGTACGCCTGGCACGTCCAGGCGGCCGAGCTGCACGCTCGCCTCGGCGACCGCGATCGCGCCCTCGAGGCGGGCGACCGGGCGATCGAGATCGCCGAGCGCCACCGCCCGGCGCTGACCCGCCAGGCGATCGTCGATGGCAGCCCCGGCCCGGCGGCGCTGCTCCGGCGACAGGTCGATCGGCTGCTGCAGCGCGCGCGCAGCGCCCGTGACAGGGCGGCGCGGGAAACCGATCTGCGCCGTGCGCAGGCGACGCTCGAGCGACTGAAGAGCGAAGAGCTGCGCGACTACTTCGAGGACGACTGCGTCGCACGCGCCCGGGCGAAGAGCGTCGCGATCGAGGAGGCCGCGCCCGAGGCCATCGTCCTCTATCCCTTCGTCCTCGACGATCGCCTCGAGCTGCTCGTCTCCGCGGCCGGTGCGCTCGAGCAGATCGTCGTCGACGTCCCGCGCGAGGCCCTCGAGGCCGAGGTCGCGACGTTTCGCGTGCTGCTCGAGAAGCGCACGACTCAGCAATATCTTCGCAGCGCGCGCATCCTGCATCGCGCGCTCGTCGAGCCTCTCTCCGCAATCCTCGCCGATCATCCCGAAGCGACGCTCGTCTTCGTGCCCGACGGGATCCTGCGCACGATCCCGATGGCGGCGCTCCACGACGGCGAGCGCTTCCTGATCGAGCGGCGCCCGGTCGCGACGACGCCGGGTCTCGAGCTGACGGACCCGCGACCCTTTTCGCGCGACGATCCCTCGGCGCTCCTCGTCGGCCTCTCGGTCGCGAGCGGCGGCTTCGAGCGCCTCGAGAACGTCGCCGCCGAGATCCGGGGCATCCGCGAGATCACGGGCGGCGACGTCCTGCTCGACGAGGCCTTCTCGCCGGCCGCGTTGACGCAGAAGCTCGAAGCGAAGCCGTATCGCCTGCTGCACGTCGCCTCCCACGCCGCCTTCGACGACGGCCGCGAGGGCGGCTTCCTCCAGACCGCCGCCGGGCGGCTCGCCTTCTCCGATCTGTCCGCCGCGATCGGCGCCGGACGACTGCGCGAGGATCCGCTCGAGCTCGTCGTGCTCTCCGCCTGCGAGACGGCCGTGGGCGGCGAGGGCGGGGAGCGGGCGGCGCTCGGCCTGTCGGGCATGGCGGTGCGGGCCGGGGCGCGCAGCGCGATCGGCAGTCTCTGGCGGGTCCACGACGAAGCGACCGCGCGCTTCATGGCGACCTTCTACCGGACCCTCGCGGAGCCCGGGCGCTCGCGGGCGGAGGCGGTGCGCGCGGCGCAGCAGGCGCTGCTCGCCGATCCGGCCTATCGCCATCCGTATTTCTGGTCGCCGTTCCTGCTGATCAGCAGCTGGCTCTGACGCGTCGGACGGCGTAGCGGCGCGCCTCAGCCGAGCTCCGCGCGCAGCTTCGCGAGGGCGGTCGCCCGGGCGCGGACGCGGAGCCGCACGCCCTCGTCCTCGTATTTCTCGGACAGCACGGTACCGAGGGCGTGGGCCTGGGCGACGACTCGCGAATGGCTGTACGGGATCAGCAGCTCGGCCTCTTCGAGGTCGCGCTCGAAATGGGCGAGGATGCGCGCGCGCAGCGTCTCGACGTCGGCGGGGTCGTGGGCCGAGAGCAGCAGCGCATCGGGCTCCGCCTTCAGGACGCGGGCTCGGGTCAGCTCGTCGAGGCGATCGGCCTTGTTCAGGACGATGAGATGCGGGCTCTCGTCGGCACCGATCGAGGCGAGCACCTCGCGCGTCACGTCGATCTGGCTCTGGAAGGCCGGATCCGAGGCGTCGACGACATGGAGCAGCAGGCTGCAGTCGCGGGCCTCGTCGAGGGTCGAGCGGAAGCTCGCGACGAGGTCGTGGGGCAGATGCTTGATGAAGCCGACCGTGTCGGAGACGAGGACGCGGGTCGCCGTCTCGGGCTTCAGCACGCGCACCGTCGTCCCGAGCGTCGCGAAGAGCTTGTCCTCGACGAGCACGCCGCTGCCCGTCAGCGCGCGCATCCACGACGACTTCCCCGCGTTGGTGTAGCCGACGAGGGCGACCGTGTTGACGTCCTCGCGGCGCTTCCTGCGCGTCCCGGCTTCCTGCTCGATCGAGGCGAGCTCCTGGCGCAGCTCCGCGATCCGGTCGCGCACCTTGCGGCGATCGAGCTCGCTCGCCGACTCGCCCGCGCCCCGGCCGCCGATGCCGCCGCCCTGTCGATCGCGGCCGCCGCCGGTCTCGCGCAGGCGCGGGGCCATGTACTCGAGGCGCGCGATCTCGACCTGGAGGCGGGCCTCGCGGCTGCGCGCATGGCGCTGGAAGATCGCGAGGATAACCGCCGTGCGATCCAGGACCTCGACTCCGGTCGCCCGTTCGAGATTGCGGGACTGGGAGGGCGTGATGTCCTGGTCGACCAGCACGATCGTGGCTCGGGGCTCGGCGGGCGAATCCGCCCCCTCCCGCTCGTCGGGCTCGCCGCGCCGATCGGCTCGACCGCGATCGGATGCGGCGTCGCCCTCGTCCTCGTCGTCCTCGACGAGCCGCAGGACCGGGCCTTCGTCGCCCTCGTCCGTCTCGTCGCTCTCGTCCTCTTCTTCTCCGCCCCGGCCGCCGACCTTGCCCTGGATGATCCCGCTCCCGCCGGTCCAGTCGGCGAGCTCCCTCAGCTTGCCGGACCCGACGACCGCCGCGGGGGCGAGGCGCGTGCGGCGCTGCGTGACCCGGC
>JBIPOQ010000497.1:0-3151 GCA_044379055.1 Myxococcota bacterium | reverse complement strand
GGACGGATTGGCTCGTCGACGATCGCATCGACCGGAGCGGACGGATTCGGCTAACACGATGCGCATCTCGAACGCGTGCGGTCGTACGCGAATCGGAACCCTCCAAAGCGTGTCTGAGAGGACGATTCCGCGATCTCGACGACACGTTCCCGATTCGCCGGCCCGGATCCACCTCCCCAGCGAGCGCGTTACGCGCGCCTTGAGAGTCCGCCAGGGAGTCAGCGCGACTGCACGAGCTTGACGAGCTCGTCCTCGAAGCCGAAGTCGAACTCCTGGGTCTCGTCGAGCCCCTCGGCCTGGTACCAGCGCCAGGTCCGTTCGACGGAGCGGGCGAAGTCGAGCTCGGGCTCCCAGCCGACGTGGCGCCTCAGCTTGTCGACCGAGTAGATCGTGCTGCGATCCCAGTAGTGGATGTTGGGCGCGATCTGCTGGACGAGCATCGTCAGCATGAAGCGGTGGATCATGATCCGGTCGGCCTTCTCCTTGCCGCGGATGTCCGCCTTCGACTGGGTGCGCGGCATCTCGACCTCGATCCGACCTTCCCAGAGATCGTTCATCAGGGCCGGCGGGATGAAGAGCTTCTTCGCCGGGCGGTCGAGGATGCGGGAGAAGGTGTCGACGTAGCCTTCCTGGGTGAAGTAGTCGCCGCCGGTCAGGTTGTAGCGCTGACCGAAAGTTCTCGGATTGCCGAGCATCATGCGCAGGGCCCGGGCCTGGTCGTCGGCGTGGCCGATCTGCTGGAGCATGCGGCCGTTGCCGGGGATCAGGATCGGGCGGCCGCGCAGCAGGCGCTGGAACATCCGCTGCTCGCGGTCGGGGAGGATGTTGCCCGCGCCCATCACCATCGAGAAGCAGACGGTCGAGGCGGGGAAGCGGTTCTCCCGCCACTCGCGCACCAGGATGTCCTCGCAGAGCAGCTTGTTGCGACCGTATTCCTGCTGGGCCGGACCGCGCTCGACGGGATGATGCTCGCTGATCGGGAGGAGATCGGAGGCGGCGTAGATCACGGTCGAGCTGATGAAGACGTAGTGCTCGATCCGGCCGCGAAAGATCTCGACCATCAGCTCGACCTCCTCGGGTCGATAGGCAGTCACGTCGATCACGGCGTCGACGTCGACCGAGCGCAGGACCTCCCGCATCTGGTCGGGCTTGGTCCGGTCGGCATAGACGCGCTCGACACCCAGCGGCAGCTTCGCCTCGCTCTTGCCGCGGTTCAGGATCACGACCTCGTGGCCCGTGTTCGCGAGGTCGTGGACCAACGCGAGACCGTTGAACTGGGTGCCGCCCATGACCAGGACTCTCATCGTGCGCGTTCCTTTCGTGCGGGAGGGACGAGGCGTGCAGTATCGCGGAAGCGCCAGCGAAGAAAAGGGCAGGGCGACGAGCCCCGAGCCGGGACCGGGTGGTGGTCATCGGCGGGCGGGGGCATCATCGGACGGGCCTCTGCGGGGCCCGAGCGGATCGGAAACCGGAAACAGGGACGGGAGAATCGAACGTGGCTGGCCAGTATGCGGCGCCGACGAAGGCGCGGATGGACGAGATCTTCGAGCAGGTGAAGAACTGGGGGCGCTGGGGGAAGGACGACCAGGCCGGCGCCCTGAATCTCATCACCGACGACGTGCGCAAGCGCGCCGCCACGTGTGTCCGGCATGGGCGCGCCGTCTCCTGCGCCTACGAGCTCGCGGTGCAGCCGGCGATCGACAACCCGCATCCGGCGCTCCACATGATGATCGCCGGGGGCGACGACTGCCTCGTCCCGGACCTCGGCCTCGAGACGACCTCGGATTTCGTCGGCATCGCGTTCCACGGCATGGCGACCTCGCATCTCGATGCGCTCTGCCACGTCCACGTCGACGGGAAGATGTACAACGGCTACCCCGGCACCGACGTGAAGAGCACCGGCGCGAAGCGCAACAGCGTGATGTGCGCGCGCAACGGGATCGTGTCCCGCGGCGTGCTGCTCGACCTGCCGCGCACGCTCGGCGTCCCCTGGCTCGAGCCGGGCTTCGCGATCACGCC
The DNA here is from genome assembly GCA_044379055.1 of Myxococcota bacterium. Classification (GTDB taxonomy): domain Bacteria; phylum Myxococcota_A; class UBA9160; order UBA9160; family UBA4427; genus UBA4427. Next base: position 1,132 of record JBIPOQ010000497.1, on the reverse strand, counting down.
CGATCAGCTCGAGCAGGCCGAGGCGAAGCAGAACCTCCGCGTGCGCGAGGGCGACATCCTGCTCGTCGCGACGGGCCGGGACGCGCGGCGCGAGGCCGTGGGGCGCTGGCATCCGCTCGAGCAGGGGCTCGCGGGGCTCCACCACGAATGTCTGCCCTGGCTCCACGAGCGGGGCATCGCGGTGCTCGGCAGCGACTGCATCTCCGACGTCGTCCCGCTCTCGGGCGACAGCGGCTGGTGCATGCCGATCCACCAGGTGACCCTCGTTGCGATGGGCGTCCACCTGCTCGACAACCTGAATCTCGGCGACCTGATGAAGGCCTGCGCCGAGCTCTCGCAATGGGAGTTCCACCTGACGATCGCGGCGCTGCGGATCGAGGGGGGCACCGGCTCGCCGGTCAACCCGATCGCGCTGCTCTAGCTAGGCGTGACGTGCGGCGTGCTCGCGCGCCGCGGCGTCGCCGGCTCGCCGCATCGCGTCCGTGATCGAGACGAGGCCCCGGCGCAGGACCGCGCGCCGGGGCTCGGGGAAGCCCGGCGCGGCGACCTCGACGAAGGCCTCGACGAAGTCGCCGTACATGTCGCCCGTCACGCCGTACTCGAAATGGCTCCGTCCGAGGGCCTCGAGATTCGTCGCGAGGTGGCTCCCGCCCTCGGCGAGGGCGAGCAGCGAGCGCAGCGTCTCGCGGATCATCTCCTCGCGCTCCGCGAGGGCGTGGACGCCGAAGAGTGGCCGCACGTCGGGTCTCCGCTCGAAGAAGAGCGGGTAGATCGCTTCCGTGATCTTGCTTTCGCCGTCGGCGAGGGCCTCGAGCACCTCGAGGAGCTCGAGACCCTCGCGCGGATCGTCGGCGGGCGCAGCTCCGGCGTCGGCGCCGCCGTTCATCCCGCGACCGCCGGCAGGCCGGTGATCCCCGCGACGAACTCGCTCTTGAGTCGCTCGATCTCGCCCTCGAGGATCTCGTACTCGGGCATGCGCGCGAGCAGGTGGCGGGTCGCGAGCTCGCCTTCGAGGGCGGCGATGTGGATGCCGAGGCAGGAGTGGTTGCCGTGTCCGAAGGTCAGGATGCGCTTCGACTCGCGGTGGATGTCGAAGCGATCGGGATCGACGAACTCCCGCTCGTCCCGGTTG
>JBIPOQ010000065.1:0-11364 GCA_044379055.1 Myxococcota bacterium | reverse complement strand
CGCCGGAGGTGCGCGAGCGATGCAGCTCGGCCTGCAGCGCGTTGCGCCTGGGTAGGATCGAGAAGCCGAGGGTCGAGAGGCCGACGGGGCGCGCGCTCGGCGGACCATCGCTCGCGGCGTGCTCGATGCGGACCTCGATCACGATCGTCGTCGCGCCCTTGCGCAGCACCTTCGGATGCCCGACGAGCGTCCCTTCGGTCGGGAGCTCGCCGACCTGCAGCGCGAGGTTCGAGGTCGCGATCCAGGCGGGCGAGACCTCCCGGATCGCCGTCTGTCCCGCGATCATGTCGGCGATCACGGCGACGACGCCGACGCGCGGCCGCCCCGTCGCGTCGGCGATCGCGGGCACGATCGGCAGACGGATCGCCCAGTCGCCCAGCGAGCGATCGACCACGACCTGGAGGTCGCGCACGATGTGGTGCGGCGGGGGATAGGCGGTCGGCTTCTCGGACTCGTTCCCGGCAGGCTCAGTCACTTCTCGGCTCCGAAGGGCCGCGCAGAGAGGCGGCGGGGGAAGACGGGGACGCGTCCCGGGGCGGGAGCAGGGCGGGGCAGAGGCCGCGCAGCTCCGCGACGAGGCGCTCGAGCTCGAGGAAGAGTCGTGCGGGGATCGCGTCGCGGCAGATCCGGATCACGCTCTCGAAATACCAGAGCTGCTCGGAGGGGCCGGCGTTGAAGCGGGCGAGGGTCGGCGGGCCCTCGTGGTGGAGGTCCCAGACGAGGTCGCCGAGGTTGTGGCGCTTGTCGCAGGCGACGACGAGGCGGCTCGCGCGCTCCGCCTGCGCGAGGCGCTCGAGGAAGCGCTCCTTGCGTGCGCGCCAGGGGCGTTTGTCCTCGCCCGTCTCGTCGGGGAGCGTGTCGGTGCAGTCGAGGACGATGCGGAGCACGGGCTCTCCGAAGCGTGCCCGGATCTCGCGCTCGCGCTCGGCCCGCGCCGCGCGGTCCGGAACGTCTTCGAGGGCGTCGTGGAGCAGGGCGGCGATCGCCTGATCGGGGCTGCCGCCGCTCTCGATGACGAGGCCCTGGACCGCGAGGAGATGGGAGAGGTAGGAGGTCGCGCGGCCCTTGCGGGTCAGATGGCCGTGCCAGGTCCAGGCAAGCCCGGTCGCGGCGAGCAGCGCCGGACGGGCGCTCGACCAGACTTCGATTCCCGGCGGGCTCGTCTCCGGACTCTTCTGCTCGCTCATCTCGGCTCCCCGGCGGCGCAGTATGGCACGCTGGCGGGCCGCGGGAATCGGTCCGCCGACGGGAGATGCGGCCCCGCCCGATTCGTCTAGCATCGAATGCATGACGCGAAACATCGACGCCCGGAAGACAGCCTACGAAACCGACCGCGGGACCCTCGAGCCCGAATGGCTGCGCGCCTTCGACTGGATCGAGCGCGAGCTCGGCATCCGCATCCACGCCTTCGAGCGTCAGCCGCGCTGGCGCCCCGCCTACTACTGCGAGGCGGAGAAGGACGGCCGTCCGCTCCCGCTCTATCTGCGCGGCGAGCGCGGCGCCCTCGACCACGGCGTCTATCCCTTCGAGCAGGAGGCGAAGGTCTTCCAGGTCATGGAGGCCGAGGGCCTGCCGGCGCCCCACATCTACGGCGTCTGCCCCGATCCCAAGGTCATCGTGATGGACCGGATGCCCGGCCGCCCCGATCTCTCGACGGCGAAGGACGAGGCCGAGCGCAGCGCCGTGCTCGACCATTTCATGGACCTGCTCGCGGACCTCCATCGCATCGATCCGAAGCGCTTCGAGGAGATCGGCTACGAGCGGCCCCGCGATGCAAAGGCCCTCGGCCTGTCGGATCTCGATCGCTGGGAGCGCTCCTACCGCAAGGGCAAGAAGCGGCCGGAGCCGCTGATCGAGTTCGTGAACGCCTGGCTGCGGCGCAACGTGCCGACCGATCGGTACGAGCTCGCCTGCCTCCAGGGCGATACCGGCCAGTTCCTCTTCGAGAATGGCCGCGTCACGACCTTCATCGACATGGAGCTCGCCCACATCGGCGATCCCGCCGCGGATCTCGCCGGCCTGCGCGGGCGCGACCTCGCGGAGCCGATGGGCGATCTGCTCCCCGCCTACGAGCGCTACTTCGCGCGCACCGGGAAGCGGATCCCGTTCTCGGTCATCGACTACCACACCGTCCGCTTCAACCTGGCGACCCCGTTCACCTGCGCGCCGCTCGTCGCCGAGCCGCCGTCGACGGTGGACCTCGTCCAGTATCTCGGCTGGTACTGGGTCTGGTCGCGGGCCTGCATCGAGGTCATGGCGAACTCGATGGGCGTCGATCTGCCGAATCCGACGATTCCGGAGCCCGCGCGATCGCCGTATGCGAGCGCCCACGACCTGCTCGTCGCGAAGCTCGGCGAGCTGCGCTCCGCCGAAGAAGGCTTCAAGCGCTACGAGCTCGACACGACCTGGCGCAACGCGAGCTATCTCTCCCGCGTCGAGTCGATGGGCCCGCAGATGGACGGCGAGGAGGCCGGCGAGATCGACCGGCTGCTCGGGCGCAAGACGAAGCCGCTCGATCGCGAGGCCGAGCTCGAACGATTCGTCCTCGAGCAGGGCGCGAAGCACGAGGCCGAGCTGATGCAGCTCTTCCAGCGCCGCTGCCTGCGCCAGGAGGCCCTCTACGCGCCGGTCGCGCGGGAGCTCTCCGGGGTCAAGACCCAGCTGCTGCGGCGTTAGCGCCGGAAGGAAGGGATTCGATGCCCATCGTGAACCCCGAGCTCGGCTTCTACGCCCTGGCCGGCCAGCCGAAATCGCCCCGGGACCTGATCGAGGAGCTGCGCCAGGGCGAGGCGCTCGGGCTCGGCACGGCCTTCCTCTCCGAGCGCTACAACGGCAAGGAGATCGGGACGCTCTCGGGCGCGGCAGGCGCCGTCACCGAGTCGATCCGGATCGCGACCGCCGCGACCAACCACAACACGCGCCATCCGATCGTGACGGCGGGCTATGCGCTCACGATGCACGGCCTGACCGGCGGCCGCTTCGTGCTCGGCATCGGTCGCGGCATCGCCGCCATGCAGAAGGCCTACGGGATCCCGCCGATCACGACGGCGCAGCTCGAGGACTTCGCCCTGCTGACCCGGCGGCTCCTGCGCGGCGAAGCGGTGATCGGACACGCCGGGCCCGTCGGCTCGTTTCCCTATCTCCAGCTCGGGCCGAACGTCGCGGACGAGGTGCCGCTTTTGCTCTGCGCCTTCGGACCGAACTCCCTCGCCCTCGGCGGGCGCTGCTTCGACGAGGTCGTGCTGCATACCTACTTCACGGACGAGACGACGGCGCGGGCCGTGCGGATCGTGAAGGAGGCCGCGGAGAAGGCCGGGCGCGATCCGGCGAAGGTGAAGGTCTGGTCGTGCTTCGCGACGATCGGGGACCACGTCCCGGCGCCGCGGCGGCTGATGAAGTCGGTCGGCCGCCTCGCGACCTATCTCCAGGGCTACGGCGATCTGCTGGTCCGGACCAACGGCTGGGACCCGAAGGTGCTCGAGCGCTTCCGGGCGGATCCGATGATCTCGACCTTCCGCGGCGGCATCGACGTCCATGCGACGACGGAGCAGCTCGAGCAGATCGCGAAGCTGATCCCCGAGGAGTGGCTGTCCTACGCGGCGACCGGGAGCCCGGAGCGCTGCGTCGCCGCGATCCGCCACCAGCTCGAGCTCGGCTGCGACGGCGTCATTCTCCATGGCGCCACGCCCGCCGAGCTCGAGCCGATCGTCGCGGCCTATCGACGCTAGCTGCGATCCACGCGCCACTGGGCGGCGCAGCTGTTGGGCGCCACGCCGAGGCAGTCGATCGAGATCTCCGTCACGTCGTTCCGACAGAGCGCTGCGGACCGACCCGGGTTGATGTCGATCGTTCCCGCTCCGCCGCCCGTCAGCGTGAGACGGACGGCGCCGCGGCCGGTGTTCACGACCGTCGTGCAGACGTCCGTGTCGGCGGCGGGGTTGGTATAGAGGGTCGCGCCGGCATCGGGAGCGAGGGTCGCGGCTCCGGGTCCCGCGATGGTATTGCCGCCGATCGCGAGGCCGGCGCTCGACGAGGCGAGGGCCGGCGCAGCGACGGCGAGGGAGAGGATTGCGGCAAGGGCGAGACGTTCGATCAGCATGATGCGATTCCTTCTTTTCTCGTTCGTTCGTCGGCGAGCCTTCGTGAAGCTCGCTCGAGCTCGATTTCAATCCCGAATCGTCGGGGTCATTTCGAATCGACGCGCCACTGCGTCGTGCAGGAATCGGGGCCGAGACAGTTCACATCGATCCGCGCGACGTCGTCCCCGCAGAGCGCGGCGAGGGTCGCTGCCGCGACCTCGAGCTGCGTCTCGACATCGGATTCGTCGACCATCGTGATTCGGACCGGCGTGGACCTCGAGCTGTTGATCACCGTCGTGCAGACGTCGTCGTCGGCGGCAGGATCGGTGTAGACCGACTGCCCGGTGGTGGCCGCGAGCGTGTTTCGGCCGGGGCCGGCGATGGTTCGTCCGCCCGGGGCGAGCGACGGGGCGCTCGAGCGGGCGGCGGCAGGGCTCGCCGCCGCGAGGATTCCGATCACGGCCAAAGCGAAACAAGTCGTCTTCATCGATCTTCTCCTGGCTCTCGCGTCCCGAGCGGAGTCGGGACGAGGATGGGTACGGCACCCATCGGTCCGCCCGAGATGCGACTGGAGCGCATTCCCTTGCCGGCAACGCTCCCGCGAGGGTGAGGCAACGGCGATTCGATCCGAAACGCCCGGGACGATGTCGTGGAGCGAGGTGTCGTCTCGAAGTCGAAGCCGAAGTGGGCGGGGCGGCGTGTCGATCGAAGCACGCGATCCGATTCGGCACGTCGAGGGTCGGGCTCGAGGATGGACCGCGCCCTGGTCCGTCGCCGAGCGGGCGTTCTTCTAAAGGCCCGCCGTGAACGTCGACAGGCCCGCGCGCTTTCGAGCGCGCGGGCCTGTCCCGCCGATCGAAACCCTCAGGCGAGAGCCGTCGCGGCGATCTCCGCGTCCACGCTGCGCGAGTTCATGCGGAGCCGCGGGGTACGCGGGTCGCTCGCACGCGCGAGGCCGATCGTCGGATTCGGCGGTCGTCGCAGATGGAAGGTGGTCGCGGCCTGATAGGCTGCGATCACGGACAGGATCTTCTCCTCGCCGAAGGAGGGACCCCCGAGCGTCGTCGCGATCGGGAGCACGATGCCGGCGGCGTTGGGCGCGAATCCGATCGGCAGGGTGCAGAGCGGGAATCCGAGCGCATCGAACCCCGTCGTGGAGAAGACGACGTCGCACTGCGTCCAGAGCTCGCTGTACGCGAGATCATAGGCGCGCTGTCGACATCGAAGCCCCTTGTTCGCCGTTGCGCCGTCGATGAAGAGCGCCGAGATCCATCCGGTCAGCCGATCGCCGAAGAGACGAACGTCCTCCTTCATGTACTTGAAGTCCATTTCGCCGCGTTCGGTGCTGCTGACGTTGAACGCGCCCCCGTTCAGCAGCGCGTACTCCTCGGGGATCGTCACCGGCACGATCTGGTATCCGATGTTCGCGAGCACGTCGAGCATGGCCGCGCGGGCGAGCGCAGTCGGTGTCGTGCCGTCCGTGAATCCGGCAGGCACGCCGACGCGGAGCCGCCAACGCGGCGCGACCCGGCCCTTCCAGACGACCGGCGTCGCCGCACCGATCAGGTTCGGAATGCGCGGGAGGTTGAGCGTTCGGAAGTCCTCACGCGCCGGGCCGCCGATCACGGTCGTGACGATCGCGGCGTCCATGGCGTCGCGCGCCAGCGGCCCGATGTGGTCGCGGGTGATCGTCAGCGGGATGACGCCGAACACCGAGCAGAGTCCATGGGTCGGCTTCAGCGCCGTGAGGCCGTTGGACTGACCCGGGCCGGTGATCGAGCCGCCGGTCTGTGTACCGAGCGAGCAGGTCGCCAGCCGCGCCGCCGTGCAGGCGCCCGAGCCGCCCGAGGACCCGGACGGGGTCGGGCCCGGATCGTCGGGCGACCAGGCATTGCGCGTCGTGATCTCGCCCGTCGCCGGGTTGCGCGGGCGACCGCCGGCGAGCGGTCCCATCTGGAGCTTGCCGAGGATGATTCCGCCGGCCGCCTTGATGCGCGCGACGGCGGTCGCGTCCACGTCCGGCACGAAGTCCGCGAAGATCAGGGACTGCGCGGTCGTGAGAATGCCCTTCGTATAGAAGTTGTCCTTGACCGGCACCGAGACGCCATGGAGCAGCCCGACGGGCTTCGAGGCCCTGTCGAGCTGGGCGGCGGCGGCGCGCGACTCGTCCGCGAGGACCGTGTAGTAGGCCTGCCAGTAGTCGGTGTCGTACAAGCGGATCCGCTCGAGATAGGCCTCGGTCAGCTCGGAGGGCGTGAGCTGCTTGCGTGCGATCAGGGTCGTCGCTTCGGCGATCGTCGCCTCGGTCGGATCCGCGAGGACCTCGGGTCGGACGGCGACCTTCGGCATCGAGGAGCCGGAGTACCCGGCCGCCCGGGCCCGGACGGGCGGGAGCTGCGCGAGGGCGACGCCCGCCGCGCCGAGGGCGCCCATGCGCGTCAGGAAGGAGCGTCGGTCGACGCGGGCATCGAGGGTTTCGTATTCCGGGCTCGGAAGCTCGTCGGGCGTCGAGTCGGGTCGGTCGATCTTCAAGTCGGTCATCTTCGGAAGCTCCTGGCGGTGGACGGCTGTCCGTCGCCGCTCGGTTCGTGGGTGGGGGCGGGCGTGCAAGAGCGCCCGGGCTGCTATTTCGGACGGATCGCGGTCCATGCCGCCTGGGGCGAGGCGTAATAGCTCGCGAGGTGGTACTGCGGATCGAGCTCGTATTGCAGGACCTGAAGGTTCTGTCGGATGCGAGTTCGGCAGGCCGAGAGCACGTCGCTCTGGTCGGTCAACGCCGCGGGGTCCGAGGCGGGCAGGACGGAGATGTCGATTCCGAGCATGCCGAGGGTGAAGAGAATGTATTCGTCGAGCTCTGCGTCCGTGGGATTCGTCGGTTCGGCCATGGGTTTCGGCTCCTTTCGGGGTGGGCGGCCGACGGAGTCGAATTGCAAGGGGAGTGCCTTCGCGCGGGCGTGTCGAGGCGGGCTCGACCCAGCTGGATCGACCTCGAACGTTCTCGATCCGACACGGAGCTCAGCCCGCCGGATGGGCGGCCCTGCCGCATCGAGGGGCTTCGATGCGGGGGGTGGGCCTCTCGACGTCGCGGAGGGTCTCGCTGATCCGATGGAGGAGGATCTCGAGATGTTCGGCGAGGACGATCGGGCGGGTGCCCGGCGGAACGAAGAGCGCCTCGAACCATCCCGCGCCGGGGTGGGACGGGAGACGGCGCGGCGCTCGCAGGGGCTACGTCAGATCAATGGCGCAAGCCGACCGCGTGGGGACTCCCGGGCTTCGGCAGCGGATGCCGGTAGAGCTTCGCCGCGTTCTCGTGGGTGATCTTCCAGGCCTCGTCGTCCGGAACGCCGGCGAGGAGCTTCTCCATCACGGGCTGGGTGTCGGGCCAGGTCCCGTCGCCATGGGGATAGTCGGACTCGGCGAGGATGTGGTCGATGCCGATCGCGTGGCGGGTCGAGATCGTCGAGGGATCGTCGATCATGGTGAACCAGAAGTTGCGGCGCAGGACTTCGCTCGGGCGGTTCTGCGGGTCGGGCCAGTTGGCCGCATAACCCGATCGGCTCGTCAGGTTCTCGAGCCGGTCGATCAGGCTCGCGACCCAGCCGATCCCGCCCTCGGAGAGCGTGATCTGCAGGTCCGGGTAGCGCGCGGGCCAGCCGCTCCAGAGCCACTGCGCGCAGGTCGTGAATGCCTCGGCCTGGAACATCGTCGAGCCGAGCTCGAGGATCGGGGCCTCCGGCGGGAGGTTCGGGAAGCCCGCGGAGCCGACATGGAGCGACAAGACGGTCCCGGTCTCGGCGCAGGCGCGCACGATCGGCTCCCAATGGGCGTTGAAGACGGGCGGGAAGCCGACGCGATGGGGCTGCTCCGGCATCGTCACGGCCTTGAAGCCGCGCTTCGCGTTGCGCCGGATCTCCTCGGCGCCCTTCACGGGATCGCGCAGATCGGTCAACCCGAGCGGGATGATCCGGTCGGGATGCGCCGAGTACCACTCCTCGAAGAGCCAGTCGTTCCAGGCGCGGAGGCAGGCGTGGCCCAGCGCCGGGTCCTTCGTCTCGGAGAAGATCGTGCCCCCGAAGCCGGTCGCGCCGGAGGGGAAGTTGAGCGAGGCCCAGACGCCGTTGAGGTCCATGTCCCGGATCCGGTCCTCGATGCGGTAGCAGCCGGGTCGGACCTCTTCGAAGCGGGACGGCTCCATCCGGCGATCTTCCCAGGCGCGGCCGGCCACGGCCTGGAAGCCCGACTGGAAATAGGGCGTGCCTTCGAGGACCCAGACCTCGTGGCCTTCCTCGGTCTCGACGACGTGGGGCGCCTGATCCTGGAGCGCGCGCGGGAGCCGGCCCTCGAACGCGTGTGCGGGCTCCATGAGATGGTCGTCGGCGGAGATCAGCGTGTACCGGATCCGTCGCGGCTCGGGGTCGGGGAGCAGCGGCTTCGTGACGGGTCGCCTCACACCCAGCTTGATCACCTGCACCATCGCGATTCCTCCCGCTTCGACGGCGTCGAGGTCACGGCCGACGCCGGATTCCGCCTGCGCGCTGCCTCGTCCTCGACTGGAGTCTTCGATACAGACGGGGGCGCGACGCGCTCACGTTCATGCTCCGGATGTCGTCCGATGCTGTCAAGGGGAGCGGTTGCGCGGCGGCGATCGAAACGCGACGGGCTAGGCTCGACGCGGCGAAATGTCCCGCGTGATGCGGATCCTCTGCGGATGGGAAGGGAGCCCGTGGATCGACTCGAGAAGAAGCCTCGCATCCTGATCGCCGGCCTCGGCGATACCGGCCTGCTCGTCGCGCTCGATCTCCATCCGACCTTCGAGGTCGTCGGCGTCGCGCCGCGGCCGGCGCTCGTGAGCGGCCAGGAGCTCGGGAGCCGCCTCGCCGATCCCGATGCCTGGCGCCGCCACTACCGGACCGACTACGCGCGCTACCGCGGGCTCGACGGCATGCGCATCGTCCACGGCCTGATCGGCGGCGTCGATCTCGCGGCCCGTCGTGTGGAGGTCCGGGAAATCGACGGGCGGGTCGAGGCGCTCGACTACGACGTGCTCGTGATCGCCTCGGGCGTTCGCAACGGCTTCTGGCGCGACGCGACCCTCGAGGATCTCGACGCCGTCGATCGCCGCATCGACGGCGACGCGGCGCGGCTCGCGCAGGCGCGAACGATCGCCGTCGTCGGCGGCGGCGCCAGCGCCGTCAGCGCCGCTTCGAATCTGAAGGAGGCGCATTCGGGGACCGACGTTCATCTGTTCTTCGGTCGCGACGAGCCGCTCCCCGACCATCATCCGCGGGTCCGCCGGACGATCGCGGAGCGACTTCTGACCCAGGGCGTCGTGCTCCATTCGGGCCATCGGGCGATCGTCCCGGCGGGCTTCGCAGGCGAGCGCATCACGAGCGAGGCGGTCGAATGGGCGACGGGTCAGGCGCCTTTTCGAGCCGACGCGACGATCTGGGCGATCGGTCTCGAGCGTCCGAACACGGCGTTCCTCCCGTCCTCGATCCTCGACGACGCGGGCTACGTCCGGGTCGACGAGCAGCTTCGCGTCCCGGGGTTCGAGGGCGTCTTCGCCGTCGGCGACGTCGCCGCGACGGATCCCCGGCGCAGCTCGGCACGCAACGGGGGCGCCGGCGTCGTCGCGCATAACATTCGGCGATGGCTTTCGGGCGACGAGGCGCGCATGAAGCGGTTCTCGCCGCCGGCCCATCGTTGGGGCTCGATCCTCGGCCCCCAGCGCGATGGCCTGCGCGTCTTCACGCCGGGCGGATCGAGCGTGCGCATCCGTCCCTGGATCGTCGAGCACGTGCTCTTCCCGCTCCTCGTCGAGCGCGGGATGTACAAAGGTGTGCGGCCCGAGACGCAGCGCGAATCGCGGCGCGCGCGCGCAACTTCCGCGCCCATCCGACCGAACGCCAACGACGACTGATCGATCGATCCGATGCGATCCGGCGACTCCGATCCCGCAAATCTTCGCGGCGATCGGGTTTTCCCCTTGAAATCCCCTCGCAGGCCGTGTTGAAAGGCCGCCGGGAAGGGGAGGGTTCCGCATTTTTTGCGACCCGCCGGGCTCTACCCCTGTCCGCAGTTCAATCGGGACGATCGCGGTTGCCGCGTGGGGAGTGGGCTCTTGCAGATTCGGCTGTTCGGTTTCCTTCTGGCAGTGGTTTCGATTCTCGGTCTCTCGCCGATCTCGGCGGAGGCGGCGTCCTTCACGGGCCTCGGCGGCCTCGGCACGCCCCCGAGCAGTCTCGCGTACGGCGTTTCGGCGGACGGCACGACGGTCGTCGGTCGCAGCGCGTCGGCGGCGGGCAACGGCTCGTTCCGGTGGACCTCCGGGACGGGGATCGAGTCGATCGGCGACATCCCGGGCGGACAGTTTTCGAGCGTCGCGTACGACGTGTCGGGCGATGGCGCGGTCGTCGTCGGCCAGGGCAACAACGCCTTCTTCCAGAACGTGGCGATGCGCTGGACTTCGGGGGGCGGCGCGACGAGCCTCGGCGTGCTCCCGGGCGCGACCTCGAGCCAGGCCAACGGAATCTCGTCGGACGGCACGCGGATCGTCGGCCAGACGGGCGGCGGTCTCAACGCCGCCTTCGTCTGGGATTCGACGAACGGCATGCAGGATCTCGGCGATCTGACCGGCGGGACGACGAACACCGCGGCGTTCGGGATTTCGGACGACGGCGGGACGATCGTCGGCCGCAGCAACGGCGCCTCGGGCAACGAAGCGTTCCGCTGGGACTCGACCAACGGCCTGCAGGGGCTCGGCGACCTGGCGGGTGGCGGATTCTCGAGCTTCGCGACGAGCGCATCGTCCGACGGCTCGGTGATCGCGGGCCGCGGATCTTCGGCTTCGGGCTTCGAGGCGATGATCTGGGACGCGGTGAACGGCATGCAGGGCCTCGGCGATCTCGCGGGCGGCAGCTTCTTCAGCGAGGCGGTGGACATCTCGGGGGACGGCAGCGTCGTCGTCGGCCGATCGATCGGCGCCTCCGGCCAGCGCGCGTTCATCTGGGACGCGACGAACGGCATGCGCGATCTCTCGATCTTGCTCGGCACCCTGGGCATCGACCTGACGGGCTGGGTCCTCAGCGATGCCACGGGCATCTCGGCCGACGGCCTCACGATCGTGGGCGTCGGCACGAACCCGAGCGGGATCAGCGAGGGCTTCATCGCCGTCATTCCCGAGCCGGGGACGGCGCTCCTGATGGGCCTCGGGCTCGCGGGACTCGCCGCGGGCCGCCGCCGCGCCTAGCAGGCAGCTCGACCCGGACGTCGGGAACCGTCCCGA